>JAILDF010000276.1 GCA_024689585.1 Oribacterium sp. | reverse complement strand
AATAATGAGAAGGGTAATCTGGTAAACGCGCTTGAAAAATACTATTCGGGTGAAGCAGACAAAGAAGGATCATTTACCGGCGGACAGGAAGAAGAGCCTGCGACAAGTGAAATCACCGGGAAATGCATTGACAGAAATCCTGTTGATTTTTCTGAAGACGGTTTTTCAGAAACAGTCTCAATGGGCACTGCAGAAAGCAATCCGTTAAGACGAAATTTCAAGAGCAGAACCTCCTGCTATGTTAAGGACATATCAAAGGATCAAAACTACGAGGATCTGAGAGCCGGTGAGATAGAGGATAACGGCAGGGTATTTCTGAAGGTTCAGGATGGCTGCAACCAGTATTGTTCCTATTGCATCATTCCGTATGTAAGGGGGCGCATCAGGTCAAGGTCTGTTGAAAGCACTGTGAAGGAGGTTACGGGTTTTGCCGAAAGAGGCTATCATGAGATAGTGCTTACGGGTATCCATCTTTCATCCTATGGTTTGGATTTTGATAGCGCAAATTATGAATTTGCAATGGAAAATGATGTTCCGTCGGAGCATCTGCTGGAGCTTATCCGGAGTGTGGCCAATGTTCCCGGAATCAGCAGAGTGAGGCTCGGCAGTCTCGAACCCCGCATAATTACCGATGCTTTTGTTAAAGAGCTTAAAAATATCCCGGAGGTATGTCCTCATTTTCACCTGTCTCTTCAAAGTGGCTGTGACCGTACGCTTAAGGCTATGAACAGACATTATGACACTGCTGCCTTCAGACATTCTGTTGAGCTTATAAGAAAGGCCTGGGACGATGCGGCTATAACGACAGATGTGATCGTGGGATTTCCGGGAGAGACGGAAGAAGATTTCAGAGAGTCCTGTGAGTTCATAGATGAAATAGGATTTTACGAGCTTCACGTTTTTAAGTACAGCAGACGTCAGGGAACTGCTGCTGACAAAATGAAGAATCAGGTTCCGGATAAGATAAAGTCGGAGCGCTCGGAAAAACTTATCAGGCTGGATGAAACAAAATCCGAAGTTTTCAGAAGAAGCTTTTTGGGGAAAGAAACCGAGATCATTCCGGAGGATATCATAACCTTTAACGGAAAAAAATATTTGAGGGGTTACAACAAAAGTTATGTGAGATTTATGGTACCGCTTACAAATGATGCTGAAGGAACGGGTAAAATAGGACAAATAATCAGGGTACAGGGTCAAGAATTATGTGAGACATGTGTACTTGCATTGAATTTGTAAATGGTATAAAATTAATTAAGTTATTAAAAGGACGTGACAATATGAACGATTTAGGCAGTACACAGATTATCAGACCGATGCAGGAATACGATTTGGATGTTACGGAGGTTCTGGCCCGTGTCTATGAGGCACTTACGGAAAAGGGCTACAATCCCATAAATCAGATCGTAGGATACATTATGTCCGGTGATCCTACTTATATCACAAGCCACAAGGGCGCAAGAAGCCTTATCATGAAGGTTGAGCGTGACGAGATCCTTGAAGAGCTTATGAAGACATATGTTGAGGCAAAACTCAGCAAGTAATTTTGTGTGTCTGTGAAGAGTCTGTCCGTGCCGGCAGACTCTTTTATATTTCTGCCCACGGTTTTGATCGTGGGAGCTTCATGTAAGCAATTTTAAACATTAGTGATATAGGAGCCGATTAGGTCTGCATTTGTATGTCAGAGATAAATGGCGGAAAAATGCGTTTATATAGGAGATTTTCATTGAGAATTCTGGGACTGGATTACGGATCCAAAACAGTTGGTGTTGCCATGACCGACCCTATGGGTATAACGGTACAGCCTTTTAAAACTATACTTAGAGACAGGGAGTCGAAACTCAGAAAAACCCTGTCGGAGATACAAAAAATCGTCGAGGACTACGATGTGGAAAAGATCGTAGTCGGACTTCCGCTGAATATGGATGATACTGAGGGAGAAAGAGCTCTCCAGACCAGGGACTTTGTGGAAAAGCTTAAGATGAGGGTTACGGTTCCGGTGGAGTTCACCGATGAACGTCTCACAACCGTGGAGGCAGCGGAAATACTTGATGAAAGCGGCATAAAGAGATCCGAACAGAAAAGGGTTATCGATCAGGTTGCCGCACAGTTGATTCTGGAACAATATCTGAGAGGTTAAAAGCCCCTCTGTGTAATATACAGAAGTTAGGAGAATAACATGGAAAATACTATCCGGTTAAAATCTGAGGATGGAACACTTGAACTTGAAATCCTTGAGGAGACTACTGTACAGGGAGTTAATTATATTCTCGTTACGGATGCTCCCGAAGGTGAAGATGGTGAGTGTTATGTCATGAAAGATGTATCAGGCCCCGAGGACGCAGAAGCAGATTATGAATTTGTCGATGATAAGGAGTCTGAAGCAGTGATGCAGATTTTTTCTGCACTTCTGGAAGGAGAAGGTATAACTATTGAGAAGTAATAAAAACAAAGAGGATAAGGATATGCTCGAAACAGCAGTTAAGGAAAACGATGAGGCTGTTACATCGGAAAATGGCGAAAAGCGTAAGAGAAAACCTGCAAGTCATACTAAAAAAACCGAAAAAACAGATATAGTTGAAAAATCAGAAAAAAAGGATGCAACAGAGGCTGCTGACAAGGAACACAAAACAACAAGCCACAGGAGAAAAAAGCAGAAAACTGACAGCTTGGTTCCGAATGGCAAAGTAAGGATCATCCCTCTCGGAGGTCTTGACCAGATCGGAATGAATATCACAGCATTTGAAACGGAAGACAGCATCATGATCGTTGACTGCGGTCTTGCCTTCCCATCAGGAGATATGCTGGGTATAGATCTTGTCATTCCCGACATCACTTATCTGAAGAATAACATTTCAAAGGTAAAGGGTTTTGTTATCACTCACGGACATGAAGATCATATCGGAGCACTTCCGTATGTTCTCCAGCAGATAAAGGTTCCTGTGTTCGGTACAAAACTTACCATGGCTCTCATTGAGAATAAGCTTAAAGAAAACGGTCTTGACCAGATCATAGAAATGAATGTTGTTCCCTTCGGAGGAATCATTGATTTCGGAGACATCAAGGTTGAGTTTGTAAAAACCAATCACTCAATACAGGATGCGGCAGCATTGGCAATATTTACACCCGCAGGAACCATTGTTCATACTGGAGATTTCAAGGTGGATTATACGCCGGTTTTCGGTGACCCAATCGACCTTCAGCGTTTTGCTGAGCTTGGAAGATCCGGCGTTCTTGCAATGATGTCCGATTCCACCAATGCCGTAAAGCCTGGTTCCACCATGTCGGAACGTTCGGTAGGAGTTACTCTGGACAGGATATTCGCAGAGCACAGAGAGAACCGTATAATCGTTGCAACCTTCGCATCAAACGTTGACCGTGTTCAGCAGATCATAAACATGGCTTCCAAGTACGGAAGAAAGGTAGTCGTTGAGGGACGTTCCATGGTTAATGTCATTACCGTGGCATCAGAGCTTAATTACATCGACATTCCCGAGGGAACTCTCATTGATATCGATCAGCTCAGGAACTATCCTGATGAACAGACTGTGCTTATCACTACAGGTTCACAGGGCGAGTCCATGGCGGCATTAAGCCGTATGGCCAGCGGTATGCATCGAAAGGTACGCATTAAGCCCAATGATGTTGTTGTGCTTTCTTCACATCCTATTCCGGGTAATGAGAAGGCAGTGGACAAGGTGGTCAATGAGTTATGCATGCTTCATGCCAAGGTCATCCTTCAGGATACCCACGTTTCGGGACATGCCTGCGCAGATGATCTGAAGCTTCTTTTCTCACTTGTGAGACCTGAGTATTCTATCCCGGTTCACGGTGAGTACCAC
>JAILDF010000166.1 GCA_024689585.1 Oribacterium sp. | reverse complement strand
TGTTGAACAATGTGGGATAATGTCGGGAAACGTCTAAAAATAAGAAGAATAAAAATGCCCCTTGGGGAAAGGGGCCGTGGTGTGTGTATTTTAAAGAGGGGAATAAAACTCTTTAAAAGCAAATAAGTATGGAGATGAAAGACAAAGTTGAATTACTTGCTGAATTAATATACTATCCGCAGAAATCCTTGTATAATATATTAAAATCATAAATGTATGAAAAAAAGCTATAATGTATCGAATTTTAATAAATCGCAAAGTACTGTCAGTTGATCAAAATGCTTTTTGATCTATGATTCAAAAGCGGAGAACACTATGAAGATAAGCTCCCTTAATTATTTTGTCGCAATTGCCGAAACCGGTTCCATTAATCAGGCTGCCAAAAAGCTATACATAGCACAGCCAAGCCTGACAAAGTCCATTAAACTTATGGAAAATGAACTGGGTGTTATTCTTTTTGAGCGAAACAAATCAGGCATACAGCTGACTCCTGAAGGAGAGAAAATTTACAAAGAGGCCCGGATAATACTGGATTACTATAACGGCTGGAAAAAGCTTGCCAACGATGATGAATCCATGACTATTTATGCCTACTCGCATATCTCCCTTGTAGGCTTTCTTATTCCGAAACTTCATATCCCATTCCAGAGAAATCATTCCAATGTTCTTTTGAAGTATCAGGGAGATGCAGCTCCGGAAAAACAGGTTTCTTTAAACACAGCCCATCCGTCACTCTCTATATGTCTGAATTGCAAAGATGACGATGATCCCGCATTTAATGCTAAAGGCATCAAAAAGATATCCCTGATGGAAGGTTATTACGGATGTCTGGTAAAAAATGAAAGTCCCATTGCGAAATATAAAACCGTTAATTTTTCGGATCTCAAAGGCTATTGCCTTGCATTTCCGAGTCATTCTTCAAAGTTTGATGAAGAAGTATCCGAAGTACGTGCATATTCCATGCTGTCAGGTTTTGTTCCCGAGCTCGTCAAGGAGATCACTGTCAATAATGTCATCACCGTGGATTCTGTTCAGACAGTCATCAAAATGGCCAGCGAACAGCCGGATGTTTTTGCGGTCAGTTTCTATCCGGCAAACAAACGTTATACCGAGGTCGAAGGTGGCGGTATGACCTGTATACCCTTTAATGACCCCGCAACAAAGGGTGAAATCAGTCTGGTTTATTCAGAAAAGTACTACAAGAGCATTCCTGCCTATAGGGATCTGGTGGAAATGATAAAAGGCGAAGCAGACTCTTTTCTAACCAAATAATTATAAAAGCATAAGAAACTATCAAAACGTCCTATAATGATTTCCCGACGGCTGACCATATGGTCAGCCGTTTTTATATGTCAGCAAAAAATGAATAACAGTACAAATATCAAGTTGTATTGTTTTTTGAAATGATAGCCTCCAAATGTTAATTTCATACTGAAAAGGAACTATTTTTCACTCATAAAAACCTCGCTAATTCAAGGCGTATTGTGATTTTGATATATTTTTGCTGTATTTTGCACCTATTATGTGTTATTTTATGCATATTTTCAATACAACTTCGTGATATAAATACCTTGTATTGTATTGTAAATAAACAAATCCACTGATAAACTACGTTCAACGAGTTGTGAAAAACAACAAAAACAGTGATCAATCATTAAATGGAGGTTTAGTAATGAGAAAAATTCTGAGAAAAGTTGCGGCCGTTGCAGCGTCCGTAGCTATGGTAACCGGACTTACAGCTTGTGGCAGTAACAGTGCACCCACAGCACCTGCAGCAGGAAGCGGACAGGCAGCCGCTATCGACAACAAGGACATAAAGATCGGCGTATCTATCTGGTCTTCAACAGACGTCCTCGGATCACAGTGCAAGCAGATCCTTGATGAGGCCGCAAAGTCTCTGGGCGTTCAGGTTCAGTATGTTGATCAGGGACATGTATCTGAGAAGGTTACAGCATCTGTGGAGCAGCTTGCAGCAGCCGGTTGCCAGGGAATCGTAATCTGTAACTCATCAGATACAGAGATGACTTCAGCCATCAAGACATGTAACGACAACAAGGTTTATCTCGCACAGTTCTTCCGTGTAATCTCAAAGGACAACAGCGCAGACATCTATAAAGCTGCTACAGATTCACCTTACTATGTAGGTGCTGTTCACGAGAACGAGCCTGAGAACGGTGAGAAGCTTGTAAACATCCTTCTTGATAAGGGCGATCGTAACATCGGTCTCATCGGATGGGAGCAGGGTGATGCAACCTGGCTCGGAAGATGGGAAGGCTATAAGACAGGCGTTGAAAAGTGGAATGCAGAGCACCCTGATGATCAGGCTAAGCTTTCCGAGCCCCAGTACGCAGGTACAACTTCAGAAGGCGGTTCAAAGGCTGCAGAAGCTCTGATGTCCGCAGATCCATCTCTTGATGCACTTATCCCTGCCGGCGGTGGCGGAGATCCTCTTCAGGGAGCTATCGCAGCAGTTGAGCGTGCGGGCAAGACACAGGATATCGATATCGTATCAACAGACTTCCTTCCTGATCTCGGAGAGAGACTTGAGAATGGTTCAATGGCAGGTGAGTCCGGCGGACATTACTGCGATCCACTCATTGCCTTCATGATGGTTTACAACGCTATCAAGGGCAACTACACAGGATTCGAAGGACAGTTCAACGACGTTCCGTTCCCATACCTTTACGTTTCATCAGCCGATGACTACAAGGCTTATGAGAAGTACTTCGTAGACCAGCTTCCATATACCGATGAAGAGCTCGTTGCTATGTCAGAGCTTTCCTTCGACGGACTCAAGGAAGCAGCATCAAAGATCTCCATCGAAGATGCAGCCGCTCGTGCAGGAAAATAAATATTAAATCTATCAAGAAACATCATAGGAGCCGGTATCGAGCTTAGGCACAGATATCGGCTCGTATTATAAAAAAGATTCAGATTTTCCGGATAAAAATCCGAAATTCAGCCCGGGCTTTTTGCAAACCGAAATCAAATGAGCCGGGCTTCCCACAGATATATTAATGAGGTAATAAAATGAATTCTTCTGCCGTAACAATGGATCAAAGAAAGATCGAAGGAAGCCTTCGCGGTTATTTGATTTTACTCTTGCTGGTTGTGCTTTCCTGGGGAATCTTTAAAATACTTACACCACACAATTTTGGATCATTCAACAATATGCTCAGCTATTTCCAGGCCAGCCTTATCGCAAGCGTAGGTGCCGTAGGTTTCTACTTTGTAATGGTCATGGGCATGTTTGACTTTTCAATCGGTGCAAACATCATGCTTTCAGCAATAGTAGGCTGTGTTTTCGCCACAAAGCTTGGCCTTGGATATGTAGGTCTCATTATAGGCGCTTTACTCTGCGGATGTCTGGCAGGACTTTTCAACGGAAGCTTTTATGTAAAGCTTCGTATCCCGTCAATGATAGTAACCACAGGTCTTGCACTTATTTATGAGTCGGTTGCGAACTACATTGCAGGCGGCGTTGAGCAGACATTACCGGCAGGTCTGAGAGTTTTCGGACAGATGCCCGGTGATATCATTCTTGCAATAGTCGCTTTTATAGTAGCTTATGTATTCCTTAACTATACAAAAATCGGCACTTATACCTATGCCATCGGCAGCAACGAATTTGTTGCAAAAAACATGGGTATCAATGTCAACAAATACAAAGTTCTGGCCTTCATCTTAAGCGGTGGCTTTTTAGGCATCATGGCAGTTCTGACCATAAGCTATGGTTCCTCAATGGTCGCTGTAACCGGCATGGCCTCCATGAGCCGTAACTTTATCCCTACAATGGGCTGTTTCTTCGGAGTTGCCTTCAAAAAATACGGCATTCCTTTACAGGCCATCATCATCGGAGAGTTCATCATCAACATCATCTTTTTCGGCTTTATCGCATTAGGCGCTCCTACAGCGATTCAGGATGTTATCACAGGCTTTGCGCTTCTGATCATCATCACTGTAACCACAAAGATCAATAAAGGCGAAATTGTAAAGTGATACAGGAGGGAACAATGAGCGAGGTTCGTTTAGAGGTAAAAAATCTTTGTAAGTCCTTCGGTATCACGAAGGCAGTTAAGAATGTTTCTTTTAACATCAACAAAGGAGAGGTTCACGCCCTGATCGGCGAGAACGGATCAGGAAAGTCAACATTAACAAATATGCTGACAGGCATTTACAGTATAGATAGCGGTATCTTTGTTCTGGACGGCGAAGAAATCCATCCGAAAAATCAGGTGGATGCCAACAACCACGGCGTTTCCATCATAGTCCAGGAGCTTGGAACACTTTCAGGTCTTACCGTAGCTGAAAATATATTCCTGGGACATGAGGAAAGATTTGTGAAGTGCGGAATCAAGAACACAAAGCAAATGATAAAAGAGGCCAATGAGCTTCTCCACAGTTACGGATTTGACAGGATCAAAGCCCAGAGAATGATCGATGACTACAACTTCGAAGACAGGAAGCTTGTTGAGATCGTAAAGGCAACCTATTTTGACCCAAAGATCGTTGTTATAGATGAGACCACAACAGCTCTTTCCCAGGAGGGAAGAAATGAGCTTTACAAGGTTATGGACAAAATAAGAGAGAAGGGCAATACCATTATCTTTATATCCCATGACCTTCAGGAAATACTCGATCGTTCAGATACCATCACAATTCTTCGTGACGGAGTTTATATCGATACCGTAAAGAGCAAAGACGTTTCCGAAGAGGATCTGAAGCGTCTCATGGTAGGCCGCGAAGTAACAGGAGATTACTACCGTTCAGATTACGGCAGCAAGGTATCCGACGAGGTCGTTCTTTCAGTGAAAGATGTGTCGGTACCGGGACTCCTGAACAAGCTTGATTTCGAGCTTCACAAAGGAGAGATTTTAGGCTTCGGCGGTCTTTCGGAATCCGGAATGCACGAAGTAGGTAAGGCCATCTTCGGTGCTTCCTATGACAGAACCGGTTCCGTAAAGCTTTCAGACGGCACCGAGATCAATGATATCCCCACAGCTATTCAGCACAGCATCGCATATACTTCAAAGGACAGAGATAATGAATCTGTTGTACTTAATCAGAGCATCATGGACAATATCTGCCTTCCTTCTCTGGATGAGCTTGCAGACAAGAGACATATGTTAAGCGATAAAAAGCTCAGAGACTTTGCAGATAAATTCGCAAAAGACATGTCGGTAAAGATGGTAAATGTTGATCAGTTTGTATCGGATCTTTCCGGCGGAAACAAGCAGAAGGTAGTTCTCGCCAGATGGATAGGCAAGGATTCGGATATCGTCGTACTGGACAGCCCGACAAGAGGTATCGATATCAAGGTAAAGCAGGATATATATCAGCTCATGGACAGAATGAGAAAGGCAGGAAAATCAATCATCATGATTTCCGAAGAGCTGATGGAACTTATAGGAATGTGTGATCGTATCATCATCATGAAGGACGGAATGATCAACGGACAGATCGAAAGAAGCGAGTCACTGGATGAAAACAATCTGATCACAATGATGGTTTAAGGAGGAATTATGGTGGCAGTGAGTAAAACAGAGATGACAGCAGCAAAAGAAAAGAAAACAGGAAATCTCTCCATGATTTCCGCAGTCAAGACATATCTTCCCATCGTTGGTCTGATCATAGTATTTTTGGTATTTAATGTTCTGACGAATTTCAGAATGGTCAAAAATATGCCCCTTGTTCTTTCCCAGGTTTATGTGACCATGATCGCCACAACCGGTGTATTTTTCATCATGACCATGGGAGGTCTTGATTTTTCACAGGGATCCATACTCGGAATAGCATCCATCGTGGTATGTATGGTATCCAGGATCAACATTCCCTTAAGCATCCTATGCGGAATCCTTACAGGAGCACTGATAGGTGCATTTAACGGATATTTCTATGTATACCGTAAGATAAAATCCTTTATAGTAACCATCTGTACAATGTTTCTGTTCCGCGGATTCATCAAGTACCTGACCACCAATGCTCCGGTAGCGGGATCAGCAGCTCTGATAAATTTTGACAGGACAGAACTTAAAGTAGCTCTTACTCTGCTTGTTCTTGTTACAGGTTTTGTACTTTTCAGATTTACCAAATTCGGAACTTATCTGAAGGCTATAGGTGCAGGAGAGAAAGCAGCCATGTTCTCAGGTATCCGAACAGACAAGATGAAATTCTGGGTTTATGTATTGTCCGGCGCCATCACAGGTTTTGCGGCATTCATAAATGTTATCAAGGTCGGATCCGTTACATCTTCAGGCGGAAGCCAGTTGGAAACACAGATTCTCATCGCTCTTGTACTCGGAGGAATGCCTATTTCAGGCGGAGCCAAGGTTCGTTTTGAAAATATCATCGTAGGTTCGCTTCTGTATATCGTACTTAACAGCGGACTCACCATGATGGGATTTTCAACACAGATGATGCAGCTTATACAGGGAATAGTATTCCTGGTATTTGTGGCAGTTTTTGCAGACAGGAAATCATTACAGGTCATCAAATAACCAACTCAAAACCTGTGACCCCTTGTAAATATCTTTTTACAAGCCAACAAAATCTGCATCTGTGTCAGATATCAAAGCCGGAAAACATCATTTACAGATGAGTAGTGAAGAGTAAACAGAATGAGCAAAGAAAACCAAAAGCATATCAACGAAAGCTTAAAATATCAGAAACTGTATAAATGGGGTCGTACGCTTATCATGAGTGGCGTCATCAAAAACGGCGACAAATTCATGTCCGAGCATGTACTGGAAAAGAAGTTTGGCTATTCCAGGCAGACTGTTCGTATGGCCCTTGACAAAATGGAACAGGAAGGGCTCATCCAAAGGGTCCGCGGCAGCGGAACCTACGTTTCCTACCATACTGATGCGGAACCTGAGGGGGATAAAAAACCACATATAGGTTTGATTCTGAGCTATTTTGCAGATTATCTGTTTCCGGAGGTCTATGCCGGAATAGAATCGGTCATGAAGGAACAGGGGCTTCAGATCGATGTAGCCATTACAAAAAATCATCTCAATGAAGAAACCATGTTCCTTGAAAATTTCCTGAAGGCAGGTGTTCAAGGCCTGATCATAGAGGGCACACGTACGAGCTTCCCGAATCCCAATCAGAGATTGTATAAAGAAATCAAAAGGAAGAATATCCCTACTATCTTTATCCATAATCATTATTCAAACATCCATTTCGACAGTGTTGAAATGTCTGATGCAAAAAGCAGCTATGAACTGACTAAGCATTTGATTGAAAATGGTCACAGAAAGATCGGGGGAATGTTTAAGTCGGATGATATGCAGGGAACGGAACGCTATCGCGGCTATACAGAGTGCCTGTCCGAATTGGGGCTTCGCTTTGACGACGACTGGGTACGCTGGTACACCACAAAGGACATGGAGGATAAATTCAGCAAGAAAAGTCTGATGTCATTCTATCGCAGAACAAAGGAGTGCACAGCCCTTGTTTTCTACAATGACGAGATCGCATATCGATATATAGATTTTCTTAACGAACGAGGCGTGAAGGTGCCGGAGGATGTTTCCATTGTTTCCTTTGATGATGCGAAAATGCAGGAGGCAGGAGAGCTGACGATTTTATCGGCAGTACACCCGAAATTCGAAATGGGAAAACTCACAGCCCAAAATCTCCTCCGCATGATGAAGGATCAAAACTGGACTCATCATGACTACTCTTATCAGTTCCCTGTTTCGTTTAATCAGGGTAATTCCGTAAGGGATATAAGAGATCATAAATAGAACGCCTTTACCTGCAGGATATTTGTCACGGGTCATATAAAAAGGCAATAACATAGCTAAGTGGTTTTATTTATGGCAGGTTTTCTATAAAAACCGCCTTTTACCATCAGCCTCTCGCAAAGCGAAATTTAAACGGCAGATGTAATCAGAAAGAAGGAAGAATTATGAAGAAATTATATTTTGTAGTCGGCAGCCAGGATCTCTACGGAGACGAATGCCTCCGTCAGGTTGCAGCAGATGCTGCCGATATGGCATCATTTTTAAACGATAAGTTGAAGGAGATCGTATCCGTGGAACTCCTTCCCACAGTTGTTGATTCAGAGACCTGTATAGAGGATCTCCGCAAGGCCTCTACCGATGATGACTGTGTAGGTGTCATCACCTGGATGCACACTTTCTCTCCTGCTAAGATGTGGATCAAGGGACTTCAGGAGCTTCGCAAGCCTCTTTTACACCTTCACACACAGCACAATGAGAAGCTTCCCTACGACAGCATTGACATGGACTTTATGAACCTTAACCAGTCAGCTCACGGCGACCGCGAGTACGGCTTCATCGTAGCACGTCTCGGAATCCCTCACGAGGTAGTTGCAGGTTACTACAAGAATGAGAGTGTTCTCAAGAAGATCCGTCAGTTTGCAGAGGTTGCAAAGGCTATCGACTATTCACATCATTTAAAGGTTGCATCCTTCGGAAACAACATGCGTGAAGTAGCTGTTACAGACGGCGATCGTGTTGAGTCTCAGATCCGTTACGGCTGGGAGTGCAATTATTTCGGTATCGGTGATCTGGTTAAGATCATGGCTAATGTATCTGACAGCGAAGTAGATGCAAAGATGGCAGAGTACGAATCAAACTACACCATGAAGACCGATAATGTAGACTCCGTTCGTGAACAGGCAAAAATGGAGGTGGCTCTCGATAAGTTCCTTGAGAAGAATCACATCGGTGCATTTGCAGATACCTTCCAGGATCTTCACAATCTCAAGCAGCTTCCGGGAATTGCAGCACAGAACCTCATGGCAAAGGGCGTTGGATTCGGACCTGAGGGAGATTACAAGATCTCAGCATTATCCGCTGTTCTCATGAAGATGGCAGAATCAAGAAAAGGCGCAACAGGATTCATCGAGGATTATACCTATGACCTTACAGAGGGTCAGGAGGTGGAGCTTGCTTCTCACATGCTTGAGGTACCCCCTGCATTTGCGGCAACAAAGCCTGAGATCCAGGTTCATCCTCTGGGCATCGGCGGAAAGGAAGATCCGGCACGTCTCGTATTTGACGGTGTCACAGGCGATGCAATTCAGGTAACCATGGTGGATATGGGTGACCGTTTCCGTATCATCTGCGCAGACATCGAGCTTGTTAAGCAGGCAGAGCCCATGCCTAAGCTTCCGGTTGCCCGCATCATGTTCCGTCATAAGCCAAACTTCGAAATCGGTACCGAGGGCTGGTGCTACGCAGGCGGAGCTCATCACAGCGTTATATCAACAGCATTAACAAGAGCTGATATCGCCCTTTTCGCAAAGCTTACAGGCACAGAGCTTGTTACTATCGGCGAGGATACAAGAGAAGCAGATCTCCTTCATCTGGGAGCCAGGTAAATCTGCATCTGTTGGTTCACAAACAGTTGAAGAGATAGGAGATATAGATATTATGGGAGCAAAAGAAAAAATACTGGAGGGAAAGACAGCTCTTGGTATAGAGTTTGGTTCCACCAGAATAAAAGCAGTTCTTACGGATGATAAGGGGCATGTTCTCGCCACCGGATTCCATGATTGGGAAAACCGGCTGGTGAATGATATTTGGACCTACACCATGGAGGATAT
>JAILDF010000165.1 GCA_024689585.1 Oribacterium sp. | reverse complement strand
TGGAGTTTATATGAAATATAAAATGATAGCTCTGGACCTGGACGGAACACTTACCAATTCAAAAAAGGAAGTTTCAGAACGAAATAGGGAAGCATTGAAAAAAGCTGCTGATAAGGGAGTTCATATAGTGCTGGCTTCCGGCCGTCCGTTGGTCGGGATCCTGCCGGTGGCCGAAATGGTGAACCTTAAAGAAACAGGTGGATATATGCTGGCCTTCAACGGTGCCCACATCGTGGACGGACGCACCGGTGAAACCTTCATTCAGACAACATTACCGGAAGAATTTTATCCGGACATCATAGACTATGGGAAGTTGTTTTATGATGTGACGATCTTAACCTACACCAAAAATGGCATAGTCACTCTTGATGACCAAAACCCATATGCCCAGCTTGAGGCAAAAATAAACCGTGTGCCCCTCATGCAGGTTCCGGATCTTTGCGCTGCTCTTGACGGTCCGGTATGCAAATTCCTTTGCGTAGGTAACTATTCACATCTCAGGGAAATTCAGTTAATGATAAAGGCGGAGTACGGAGATAAGATCAATGTCTTCTTCTCGGAAACCTATTTCCTCGAGATAGTACCCAACGGCATAGAAAAAGCAGCCTCCCTGAAGAAGCTGCTTGAAAAGCTAGGCCTTAAACGCGAGGAGCTCATCGCCTGCGGAGACGGCTTAAATGATATCACCATGATCGATTTTGCCGGTCTCGGCGTCGCCATGGAAAATGCCCAGGACGCTCTGAGATACCGCGCCGACTACATTACCGACACCAATGATGCCGACGGTGTCGCGGAAGTGATAGAAAAATTTATTTTGGAAGAATAATACCCTTTTCATTAAAGGCGGCTAACCTTAATGGTCAGCTGTCTTTCATTATATCGGATATCTTCCTGCCCTCAGGCAAAACAACAGGCGGTTCTTTTGGATGAAGTTCTCCATCTGCCTTAAGGAATTCTCCGGACTCCACATCATACTTGTACCACGTTGTGGCTTCCTCACTTACCGAAAGCTCTTCTATTTTCACGCTCAAATCTTCGCTGACGACTACCTTATAGTTTGCATCAAAATTATCTGCTATGGGTGAACGCGCTTCTATACGTATATTTGTTTCACCGGGTTTTATACCGGTAAATGTGAACACCTCATCATATCCGGCACCCGTCATCATATCATGATCTTCACTGGCATACTTTCTTAAAGCAGAATAGGATACAATGCTTTCGTCCTCTATGATCACATCAAATTCCGGTCCGCCTCCGTCAAATGATTCAAATCGGAGAGTTGCAGTTTTATCAATCATTTCCGTATCTCCTACGGTTGTTTCCTCTGTTGTTTCATCTTCTGTTTCCTGAGTTGTTTCCGCTGTTTCTTCACTTTTCTCAGTCTCACCTGTCCAGTCGATAATTCCTCCAAACTCATAGACATTACTATATCCCATATCAGCGAGTTTCTGTGAAGCTTCTTTACTTCTCCGTCCGCTGCGGCAGTAAACAAGAATGATCTGCTCAGGATCGGGTAATTCTTCAGGAGGATCGTTTTCTATATTTTCATTGGGTATAAGTATAGCTCCGGGAATATGACCTTCGTCATACTCATCCTGTCTCCTGACATCAACGATAACATGACCGTCATCCTGTTCCATCATTCGTTTTGCTTCATCCTGGGTTATATTTGTATAATGAAACGTCTGAAACATACCGTCACCGTCCATTATCTGGTCTCTTGATTCGCATCCTGAAAGCATAATCAGTACACTCCCCGCAATTGCCATCAAACATTTTCTGAACGACCTTCTCATAAAATCCCTCCACCATGTTTTATCATAAACGTTAGAATTCCTAATCCTATTATAAACGTCTGACCGATATGTCAGCAATATGACCCACCGGGGACGGTTCTCGCCGGCGAGAACCGTCCCCGGTGGATCACTAAGCTCTGTCATTCACTCAATGCAAACACCATGTCAAAGCAATCTTTATCTTCTTCAAGCTTTGACTTGCTTCCTGCCACCACGAAGTAACCGTCATTAATCACTTTTTCAATGATTTCCGCCACGTCTGATTTATCTTCAAGTGTGACTTTGTTCATATCTTCGGATGTGTTTAACAAATGGTCCGGATCTGTTCCCGCAAAATAGTTATAGATACCGGAATTAGCACGACTGATTTCACTCATCGGGACTGCGATCTTTTTGTATGCGGATACAGTGTATGTCTCCAGATCCTCCTCCGTGAGATCCATTTCTCTGAGTATAGCCGGAGTCTCATCCAGAGCCTCCATGGTTGTTCTGCAGTTAGGATCATTTGAGGTACCTATACCAATCTGTTTTTTACCGATACTGTAATTCAGATTCGCACCATATGCACCATTTCTGTATCTCATTTCAGGAATAATGTATCTGTCGTTAATGGCCTCAAAAAACGGAAGATATCTGCCCTTAAACTCATTCTCGTCTAAAATCATTCCTCCACGTAAAGCCTGCAATGGACTGCTTACACAGATTCCTATTCTCTTTTCAGTGGGGATCTCATAGTCATATGTCTTCCGGTAATCTTCGACTACACCGGATGGGATTCTGTCTATAAGTTCCTCACCTTCACTTTTTATTTCAGAAATACCCTCCGGTGAAGCGACTATCCCCATGATCATATGGTCACTATGCCATATCTTATCACGGACTTTTTCCATCTTTTCTGCTAATGCTTCGATCGCCGTCTCATCTTCTGAGAGTGCAGTATCAATACCGGTAAGATATTCATGCATGCCTCTTATGATATAGTACTCAAACCCTGTATTTACACCTTCAAGAGCCCTGGAAAGAATTAATGCTGCATCATCAGAACTTATATTGGAAGGATCATAATTATTTTTAAGTAATTGGACTATTTCCAGCACTTCATCTTTTTTATAATCTGATTTTGTCAGCATCTCTTCCATGAGATTGAGATTATTGCTGAAATCCTTTGTAAATCCGCTTAATGTCACCTCAACATACAGTCTGTCAAAAGGCTCTTTAAAATCTGCTCCGGTCAGGTCTATACTTATGTTTCCATTTAAGCTGCTTTCTCTGTCAAATTCCTCCTTTGATCTTTCTTTTGTAGAAGTATTGCCCAAAAGATTTACATATAGCAGAAGGTCATAAAGCTCTTCCTGTCTAAAGTTTGATGTATCAAAAAGGATACTGACATCATAGATATCTTTCTGCTCAATCGGCACAGTTGCCACCGTACATTCTCCGAGATTTGTGATCTCAGGAGTATCATATCTCACCGGCTTAGGCAGATTAGATACACTTATCACTGTATTCTTGTTAGTTACATTTTCCTCATTCCATTCATCAAACTCCTTAGTATCTTCTATCAGTTTAAGGAGCTCGGATTCCGACATATCAGCCTTTAAGTTCTTTAAATAATCCTCTATTTCCTGTTCTTTCTCTTCTGCAAGTCCCGGCTTTTCTTTACAGTAAACCAGTGCCTTACGATCAACCTCCATAAGCTTCTTTGCAAGCTCCTTTACCCTTGTCTGGTCCGAATCCTGAATGAGTTTTTCAAAGGTCGCTTCGTCTGTTTCCATGACCATCGGGTCTCCGGTTCTTGTCCATGGTACGGCAATTGATTCAGAAAGAGTATCTATGAAAGTAACATTCTCCCTTTCGAATGCATCCTGCAGTTCTCTTTCTTTTATTACAACATCATAGATTTCCTTCGGAAATCCATTTTCAGAAACCTCCAAAAGACTATCATCAAAAATCTTCTTTACTATCTCCTTATCAATATCCTTTCCTTGAGTATTAAGTATCACCTGATACGTTGGATACCATCCATTGTAAGGAGATACTCCCTGTATCACATTCCATTGAAGCCCTTCCTCTTTCATGGCTTTCATAAAAGTTGAAGAAGAATCCATCATAAGATCACTGAAAATAAGCATTTCACGCTCTTCTTCCGAAGTAAACCCCGAAAGATCAAAAGCATAAGTTATCCTATTCTGACTGCCGGAAGTA
>JAILDF010000158.1 GCA_024689585.1 Oribacterium sp. | reverse complement strand
GACCACACTGGCATTGACTCTTGTGGGGCTTCTTGCTCCCAGGATCAACCTCTTTTTGTTCCGCAATGTCATAGACAACGGAAAGATATCACTTCTTGTGACAACTGCAATGTTTCTTTTATGTGTGTCCTGGAGTACCCTGATTTTCAGTGCGGCAAGAAATCTCATATCCACAAGGATAGATACTAAAATGAGTGTCTGTGTTGAGGCAGCTACCATGATGAGAGTGTTGTCATTACCGGCAGACTTCTTTAAGAAGTACAGCTCAGGTGATCTTGCGGCAAGAGCAAATCATGTTAACTCATTATGTTCTACACTGGTTTCTGTGGTGCTGAACACGGGCTTAACTTCGGTATTCTCATTGGTCTACATATTTGAGATTTTTGCCTTTGCTCCCGGACTTGTGATACCGGCTCTTTCCATCATTATCATCACAGTGGGATTTTCAGTTATCTCATCTCTTGTACAGATGCGGATAACCAAAAAACAGATGCTCCTGAGTTCTCAGGAAAATGGCATGAGCTATGCGGTTGTTTCGGGAATCCAGAAGGTTAAGCTTACCGGCGCAGAGAAGCGTGTTTTTGCAAGATGGGGAGACCTTTATTCAAAAAATGCCGAGCTTCTGTATAATCCGCCTTTGTTCATAAAGATCAACGGTGTTATAAGCATTGCCATAACCCTTATCGGTACTATTGTGATTTACAATCAGGCTATAGTGAACCATGTGTCCCCTGCTGAATACTACGCTTTTAATACAGCTTACGCAATGGTCTTCGGAGCTTTTATGGCACTTTTCAGCGTGGCGATAACGGCCGCAAACATTAAGCCTACCCTGGAGATGGCTGAGCCGAGATCACGATATTGGAGTATATATCACCGGAAAACAGCTTTCCGTTCTGAGTAACTACACCGATGTGCTTTCTTAGTGACTTAAGATCTAATGTGGAGAGATCCTTTCCGTCATAGAATATGTTTCCTTTATCGGGCTTTTCAAAACCTACAAGAAGTCTCACTAAGGTCGATTTTCCGCATCCGGTCTTTCCTACGATGGCAACATACTGTCCCGGTTTTATCTTCAGGGAAAGGTTGTCAATGATTATCGGTGAGTTTTCAGTGTACTTGAAGGTGAGGTTTACGATTTCTATCATTCCGGATAGTCTTGCCAGGGTTTCCTTATTTCCGGAAATCTCAGGTTCCGCCTTAAGTATCGGCTCAGCCATCTCCAGGGTAGGCTTAATATTTGCGGCCGTTATTGCCACGCTGAAAAGTGCCATAAAGGCTCCGAAGACCATTCCGTAGGCTGTATTAAAAGCGTAGTACTCAGCAGGGGACACATGGTTCACTAAGGCCTGATTGTAAATCACGATCGTGCCGATAAGGGTTATGGCAATACTTATAACTCCGTTTAGCTTTATGAACAAAGGCGGATTATACAGAAGCTCGGCATTTTTTGAATAAAGGTTTCCCCATCTTGCAAAAACACGCTTCTCCGCGCCGGTAAGCTTAACTTTTTGGATTCCCGAAACAACCGCATAGCTCATACCATTTTCCTGAGAACTAAGCAGCATCTGTTTTTTTGTTATCCGCATCTGTACCAGAGATGAGATAACTGAAAAAGCCACTGTGATGATAATTATTGAAAGAGCCGGTATCACAAGTCCGGGAGCAAAGGCAAAAATCTCAAATATGTAGACCAATGAGAATACTGAAGTTAAGCCCGTGTTCAGCACCACAGAAACCAGCGTGGAACATAATGAGTTAACATGATTTGCTCTTGCTGCAAGATCACCGGAACTAAACTTCTTAAAGAAGTCTGCCGGTAATGACAACACTCTCATCATGGTAGCCGCCTCAACACAGATACTCATTTTGGTATCTATCCTTGTGGATATGAGATTTCTTGCCGCACTGAAAATAAGGGTACTCCAGGACACACATAAAAGAAACATTGCAGTTGTCACAAGAAGTGATATCTTTCCGTTATCTATAACATTACGAAAAAGAAAAAGGTTGATCCTGGGAGTAAGTAGCCCCACAAGAGTCAATGCCAGTGTGGTAAGGAATACCATCACATAATCTGAAATATCGATGACACCAAGGATATATTTTGAAAGCTCCACTAAGGAAAGCTTTTTAAGCGGGAAGGGTCTATAAAAGGCGTAAGCCCTTTGGGAAAACATAGCTTCGGTTTTCTTTGTGACAATCCGGTATTTATCAGAGGTATCATCATAATATTTATAGCTGCTGAGGCCAAAAGGGATAAGTACGACAGGGAAATTATCCTTCTTCTTAAATCCCAGCATCAGCCCGTAGGCATCCCTGCTCCACCCGGGGGTAAGATTCACCGCCCTGTGCATAACCCCATGAGGATGCAGAGCATAATCAAGCTTATCCTCTATGGAAAACAGATTTTCGGGCAGCTCTTTCTTAGGGATATGAAGGCGCTGAAGGATATCGTTTATCGCACTGTCTTCTACGTCAGATTCCTCCTCCGAGGATGCTCTGTAATTTATTCCCGTAACAGCTCCTGCGATGTTTCGGAAGGCGCGATCAAAAGCCTGAGCATCTTTTTGTTTTCTCTGTTTTATCTGCTCATCAAACCAACCCATATATCTTACTCGCTTTGTACTAATTCTCTGTAATAGTCGCTGTTTTTGAAAAGTTCATCGTGGGTTCCTCTGTCCACTACTTCTCCGTTTTTGAGTACGATTATTTCGTCGCAATCTCTTATGGTGGATAGCCTGTGGGCAATAACAATCGAGGT
>JAILDF010000058.1 GCA_024689585.1 Oribacterium sp. | reverse complement strand
GGTGTTTTCTTTTAGAGGTCAATGCTTCGGCAGCTCCATCATCAGCTCCATGAATAAAACTGTCTTTTGAACTTCGTGTTGATATTCCGGCATTGTTTTCTGTAACAGAAGAATCTGATTTGTCAGCTGTTTTCCGGGTGTCTGTATCCTTGATCGCTGCATCTGAAATAGCATCGTTTTCTTCCTCCGTATCATCATCGGTTCTGCCTGCATTCCGGATTTCCTCTTCTCTTGCCTCCATGATCTCCCGCTCGGCTTCACGCTTTTCGGCATCCGTCGGAAGCTTTGCATATTCGCCCTTTTCAGCAAACTTTTTGAAGATCTCCTGCTTCGCTACAAGCTTTCTGTACTCCGCGGCACATACCGCCATCTTATCTGCTTCGGAAATATGAGGATTGTTGGTGACGGAATTGACCTTGCTCAGTGCGGCATTAGTTTCCTCAGCCATTACCCGCTGTGTTTCTTCCTTGGTCTTGGCAGCCTTAAGCTTCTTCTCATAATTCTTAAGCTCGTCCTTTTCAGCCTTGATTTCAGAATAAAGCTTAGTATCCTTCTGTCGGATATAGTCGATCTCATCCGGAGACAGATTTCCGCCATACATATATTTGGTTCTGATCTTGTTGAGCTTTTCGTCAGAATCCTCTTTCTCGGCATTCATCTTGTAGGCATCCTCAATCTGTTTTGCCTCTGCCAGGATAGTATCACGCACTTTCTCAGAAGTAGTCCTTCTGTCATTATTTACCGACGTTGTCTCTTTCGAGGTAAAATCACTTTTGTTTTTACGCTGCTCGTATTTCTGCTTCATTTTCTGCGTCCTGGAATAGTTCCCAACAGTCCCGTAACGCGTAAAAAACGACATATCTATACTCATGGTAATCTCCATTCCCCACCGTTCCTTCGGTGGAAAACCGCACACTACACCTATTTCACTATCCGTTATATCGACTAATCCCGTAAATATATTAAATTATACACAGATCACATTTGTTAACCGCGCTAATAAAACCGGTTGACAAACCAGGTTTAAAACTCTATAGTTAACCCGTCAATAATTAGTGGTTAACCATTCAGGACATTATTTCGATACAGTAGGAAAATGCAAGGGATGGGTGCCTGGGCTTGCGAGTTGAAAGAACAGACTGTTTGTGATGTCCGTACACGACACACGTCAGTGTGATCGGATACGGACATCACAAGCAGGATGTACTTTCAATCTCGTGGGCCGGCGCACATCCCTTGCATTTTCCGGACGGTATCCATTAAACTTAAAGGAGCCCACATCATGCGAAACTCAAAAACACTTGATCTTTGCCTTATAGCGCTGTTTACAGCAATCATCTCCATCGTGAGTCAGTTTAACATCCCATTGCCCGGAGGCGTCCCCATGACATTACAGACCTTCATCGTTCCGGTGGCAGGCATAGTTATAGGCAGCAGGCGCGGTTTCATGGCAACTCTTTCATATGTGATCCTGGGAGCTATAGGCGTGCCGGTGTTTCATGGACTTACCGGAGGCCTCGGCAGCATCATGGGACCAACCGGCGGATTCATCATTTCCTTCCCGGTTATGGCACTCCTTGCAGGAATGTTTTATGAGCTTGCTGTAAAGCTTTCGGTCGAAAAAACCGGAAACGAAAAAGCAGCTGTATATTATGGCCTTACCACTGCCGGCCTTCTTGCAGGCACCATCTTCAATTATGCAGTGGGAGTTCTCTGGTTCGTGATCATGACCCACAACACTGTGGTGGCTGCCCTCTCCGCCTGCGTGATCCCGTTCATTCCTACAACCATAATCAAGATTGTCCTGGTTTTGATTCTCGCCCCTGCATTAAGACACACCCTCTTCCAGGCAAGACTCATAGGATCTGCAAATGCAGCGTGAAAAACAGTGTATTCAAGCCTCCGATTTCGGGATAAAACCCGGATGAGGAGGCTTTTATTATACGCTCTGACTCGAAAACCTTACTCATATCAGTTATAATTAGTGGTAATGATAATGTTTAAGGAAAAACTGATACAGGAGGCAAACATGAATTATCAGATGAAATACGAAGAATGGTTGGATAGACTTCCGGATACTGATCCGATAAGGCAGGAACTGATATCCATAAAAGATGATGAAACAGAGAAGGAGGAACGCTTCTATAAGGATCTCTCCTTCGGTACGGCCGGACTCAGAGGAAAAGTCGGAGCAGGTACCAACCGCATGAACTTTTACACAGTAGGTAAGGCTACCCAGGGAATTGCGGATTATATCGTTGCCCATGGTGAAGAAGCCATGAAGAAAGGTGTAGTCATTGCCCATGACCCGAGACATTTTTCAAAGGAATTCTCAGAGCTTGCGGCAGAGATATTCGCCGCAAACGGCATAAAGGTTTATACATTCCCGGCTCTCCGCCCTACCCCGGAGCTTGCATTTATGGTAAACCGCCTGGGAACAAAGGCCGGCATAAACATTACCGCCTCACATAATCCGAAGGAGTATAACGGCTACAAGGCTTACTGGGAGGATGGCTGTCAGGTATCAAGCGAAGTTGCGGACGGTATGCTTGAGAAGATCAATGCTGTCGACATCTGGACCGGAGTCAAAAAATCCGATTACGGTGAGGGAATCAAGTCAGGGGCCATCACGGTTCTCGGTGAGGAATATGACAGAGAGTATCTTGATAAGATTTTAAGTCTTAAGATTCATGACGGTGATGAACTTGATCTCGATATACCATTTGTTTACACACCGCTTAATGGCGCCGGTTCAATTCCATTTAGAGAGATGCTTAAGGAGCGCGGTTTCAAGAACTGGAAGATAGTTCCCGAGCAGGAAATGCCGGATCCGGATTTCACAACCGTAGGGTACCCGAACCCGGAGGATCCCAAGGCATTTAAACTTAGCGAGCGCTACGGCCGTGAATTCGGTGCAGAGCTTCTTATGGCAACAGATCCGGATTCAGACAGATTTGCTATTGAGATAAGAGATGATGAAGGGAACTACATCCCGCTTAACGGAAATCAGACCGGATATCTCCTTGTAAACTACATTCTGGAAGGCCGTAAAACCGCAGGCACTCTTCCTGATAAGGGGGCAATGATAAAGTCCATAGTCACTTCCACCCTATCGGATATCATTGCGAAATCCTATGGTGTGGAAATGTTCGAAACTCTGACAGGTTTCAAGAACATCTGCGGTAAGATCCCATACCTTCATGAGAATGGCTACACCTATCTCTTCGGATATGAAGAGTCCGTTGGATATGCAGCCTGCGAAGAGATCCGCGACAAGGATGGAATCTCTGCGGGAATGCTGGTGGCCGAGGCCGCTGCTTATTACAGAAAGCAGGGCAAGACACTCTATGATGTGCTTTGCGAAATTTATGAGAAGTACGGATACTTTGCCGAGGATGAACCGAATCTTGTTTTGGAGGGTATTGCGGGAGCCAAGCGCATTGACCGCATGATGACCTATATCCGTGAGAATCACCCCACCGAGCTTGCCGGTTCAAAGATAGTAAAGATCATAGATTACAAAAACGGTTACGAAGATATCCCGGCTCAGAACGCCATGAAATTCTTCCTGGACAACGGCTCCTGGTTTGCCATGAGACCCAGCGGCACCGAACCCAAGATCAAGTTCTACATCTACTCGGTTCAGGACTCCAGGGAAAAAGCCCTCGCCGTCAACCGCCGTTTAAAAGAAGAAATACTTGAATCCATAAATGAAATTGAATGATGCAAAAGAGCAGGGAAAAATCCCTGCTCTTTTTTAGGATCTGAGTACCCTCAGAACGTTGTCAACGGAAGAAACCGAGCCGTTATTCAGCAGCACCTGAAGGGCTGTTGTGAGAATGCTGTTGTCCACCTCATATACGATGAAAATCATCGGCACTGTGCCGCCTGTGTTGTCACCGGCGCGCTGCATCATGGTCTTGATGCCGATGCCGTAAACGCCGAGGGTAGAGGCGATCTGACCGAGTACACCGGGATGATCCACGGCCTGAACGCGGATATAGTACTGATGTGCGCCCTCTCCTGCAAACTGGAGATCCGCATCGTATCTGAGATGCGGAAGAAGGTCATAAGCAGCACCCTTTTCGATCTTTCGTGCCACGCTGACCACATCTCCCATTACTGCGCTTCCTGTGGGAAGAGGTCCCGCTCCGCGGCCATAGAACATAAGATTGTCCACAGCGTTTCCGGTGATGTAAACGGCATTAAACTCATTGTTAACATTGGCGAGAGGATGGTTCTCGGAAACAAGTGACGGTTCAACATTGCAGGTAACCTTTCCGTCCTCGTTGTGAGCTGTCGCCAGAAGCTTTATCTTATAGCCGAATTCCTTTGCAAAAGCGATATCCTCGCTGGTCACCTTTGTGATTCCCTTTGTGGGGATGTCGACCGGCTTGATGCCGATACCGAAAAGAAGGGAAATAAGTATGGACAGCTTGTTGGCTGCGTCGATTCCCTCAACGTCGGCAGTGGGATCTGCCTCAGCAAAGCCCTTTGCCTGAGCGTCCTTCAGTACTTCCTCATAGGGAGTTCCGTTTTCTGTCATCTTTGTCAGGATATAGTTGGTAGTTCCGTTGAGGATTCCCTGAACCTGGCTGAATTCATTGGAGATAAGGGCGCTGGAGATGGCGTTGAGGATAGGGATACCTCCCGCAACGCTGGCCTCAAAACGGAGCATGAGCTGGTTCTTGTAAGCAAGCTCCTGAAGCATCTGACCGTTGGCAGCGATGGCAGCTTTGTTCGCTGTTACCACATGTTTTCCCGCTTTCAATGCATCTGCCATGAAAGTTGTGGCTGGCTCGATACCGCCGATAAGCTCGATGACAATGTCTATCTCCGGATCATTTATGATATCATATGCATCTGTGACATACTTTTCCTTAGGTATATCTATGCCTCTGTCAATTTCAGGGTGACGATTCAGGATCTTCACGATCTCAAGAGACATTCCGGTTGACTGTTCAATCTTCGTACGACTCATTTCGAGAGTCTGATAGGTTCCCTTTCCGATATTTCCGATACCAAGCATTCCGATGTTTATTTTCTTCATATTTGCTCCGATTTCTTTATCATGTTTAATACAATGAAAAAAGTGAGTGGCTCTTATGGGCCACTCACTTGATTTTAACACATGCACCAAGGCTCTTCAATTTCGTTTGAGGAATATCAACGATAATTTAGTAGTATCCGAATTCCTGTCCCCAGTACCACTTTCCGCCGGCTTCGTAGATGCCTATTCCGCAGGACTTGAAGCTTGCGTTCATAATGTTATCGCGGTGCGCTGGGGAGTTCATCCACGCGTTCAC
>JAILDF010000138.1 GCA_024689585.1 Oribacterium sp. | reverse complement strand
TGCATTTTATCAAAATCATCAAAGTACTCTCCTACAAAAGAAACTCTCATGGCAGATCCATTGCCATAGCTTCCATATGGAGTATGGTCATTCCCGTTTACCCAGTTTCGGAAACTTCCACCGTATCCGCAATTTGGATACCTCCTGCCAACTTCTACCATAGTCTCAGTAAGATCAAGTCCTTCAATGATTGCTTTCTTTATCGCAAGTGTCATTACAGTATCATCGGTAAATCCTGCTGAAGGGTTCCAGGTCAGGGGCACGGTCTTCCAGTCATAATCTCTTACTCTTTTAAACTCGTATGGAGAACCCAGTATATCTCCAAGTATTGCGCCTTTAATTGCCATATTATTTTCTCTCCTTTACTGAACTTTTCCGCGTTTCCTGAAATCAACTTTTATTTCTTCAGCCCATTTGCTCTCTTCAAGACATTCGCTTGCCTTTGCAGAACCATGTGCCCTCATCACGGAACATACAGCTCTGGAAATTCCCGCATAGACATTTGCAGTGCCTACCTCATCACATACGTAGTTGACTGCCCTTTCTTTGCTGATTCCAAACTTCCGGGCTTCTTCGTAGGCGTCAATATTTGCTCCGATGAAAATGAATTCCCAACCGTATTTTTCCTGTTGGTGTTTCACCATATTTTCAACCTGTTCTCTAGAGTACCTGGAGCTTGCGTTCTCCATTCCGTCTGTGGTGATCACAACAAGAGTATTATCAGGTCTGTCCTCAGGTCTTATGTATTTGTGTACATTTCCGATGTGGTGGATTGCACCACCCACTGCATCAAGGAGTGCCGTACATCCCCTGACGTAGTACTGTTTATCCGTCATTTTTTCAACCTTGTCAATCGGAACCCTGTCATGTATCACTTCACTCCTGTCATCGAAAAGTACAGTGGAGACGAGAGCTTTCTCACCTGTTTTCTTCTGCTTTTCCATCATGGCATTGAAACCACCGATGGTATCGGCTTCAAGTCCTCCCATAGATCCGCTTCTGTCCAAAATATAAACTATCTCTGTATAACCCTTACTCATTCTGTTACCTCCTGCATATCGCTATATATTGATCTCTGCCCCTCTGCAGCGAGGCATTTCCTATCTGATATCCTAATGATACATTGCAGCAATAAAAAAAGGGTAAACCCGGAGTTTACCCTTAAGATAGTCAGTCTTTTGAAAGCGGATCCAGCCCGTAATCAAAGAGCACGATATCAATTTTAATCACATTGTATTCTTTATTTTCGATGAAGTACCTGACTACTGCATCGGTTTGGGATATAGGCGATAATGCATATCCGGCAATTCTTAGGAAATCTACAGTTTCATCAAGATTGAGACGTAATCCAATAGCAAGTGCAAGAACTTTTTTCTTTGAAGGATTAACTTTGCCCTTCATGATCCTTGAAAAATACTGCTTGGAGATATTGGCAGCCGCATAGACCTCGGAGTTCCTGAGACCTTTTTTATTTATGATTTTCTGAAGATGTTTTTCAAAGGACTCCTTGTAAATGCTTTTAAGCATGTCATCAAGTATCCCGGATGAACCTGATGCCGGAGCACTTTTTCCTGATAATGATTTAAATGCGGGTAATCTTCCTGCCCTTGGAATAGCAGTTTTTCTTTCTGAAGCCGGTGTCGGTAAACCCTCTTCAGGGATATTTTCATCAGATTCTGCTTCATCAAATGACGCCTCATCCATAGTCATGCTTTGCCCAAAGGATTCCCGTGGCGCAGAACCGCAGTAATCATATTCCTTTGCCAGAGCATCAGCGACATAATCATCATCTATATAGCTTCTGACTTCCTCTACCAGCTCACCGGATAACTTGACGCTCTGCGTTCCAAACACTACAAGAAGGATCTCCATGTCATGATCCTCCAGAAATCCGGTGAAAGCATTGACAGCGATCTCCATTGCAAGGCGTTGAGGGAACTTATATGTTCCGGTGGCAAGAAGCGGGAATGCTATAGATTTACAGTCATATTCCTCCGCAAGCTGTAAAGCTTTATCGTAACAGGCTTTAAGAAGCTCAGCCTCACCTTCATTACCACCTTTCCACCAGGGACCACTTGCATGGATTATGTATCTGGCATCCAGGTCAAATGCCTGCGTGATTGCAACATCACCGGGATCCAAGGCTCCTATCTTTCTCCGCTCATTGAGAAGCTGTTCTTTTCCAGCAGCTGTATATATCGCAGAATCCACCCCGCCACCGATTGCAACATCGGGATTGGCAGTGTTTACGATGGCATCTGCTTTTACTTTTGTTATATCATTTCTAATTATCTGAAACGGCATTTTGTCTCCTCCGGCCGGTTATCTTTAGTGAATAGAATATCGTCTTTCCTTAATATATCTATAATACTCGTTAACAAGATTGCGATAACCTATCTTTTTTTAGTTCACTTTTCTATTGTCTTTTCTCCAAACGGAATCATAGATAAAAGAACAATTCGCTGCGGTTATAGCTAGTGGTAACCAAATAAAACTTTTGTTTTGGGTTAAGCATCAGATTCGAGACAAAAAACTGTCGAAACGAACCGATTGAGGCGTCAGTATCGGTGATGTTGAAAATGATTCCCGAATCACGCAGGATCAACTTAATGCAGTCCGGGCGAATCATGAGTGTACACTCTGCATGAATCGGTTTTTTTGAGTTCCGGTTTTTTTCCTGTATAAGCATCAGTACATCTTCTGTGATCACGCTCACAGTCAAACAAATCTTTGAAGACACTGAATGCTGTTCCAGAACTTCTCTCACTGTCTTGGACATGTTGATTGCATTGTCATTACTTACTTTGAAATCATAAATGAGAATCTCATGTTCGGGATCTTCCTGTATAAGGAAAGGAAAAAGCCGGCGGCCGTATTTCAGCAAAACTATAAACACACTTACCATAAAGGCCAGAATCGGGGCTGTCCCGATTCCTATCCATATGCCGATCCTAGAGCCCAACATAACTGACAAGACCAAAGCGATGACTGCAGGACTGATGAAATTCTTTATCAGGCATATCACAAATGCCAAAAGCTGTTTATTGATGATGATATAATAAACAAAGAATAGAACCAGCACACTCTGGAGTATGAGCGAGAAACTCACGATACGAAGGGCAACCACAGACTCTGTGAACAGGTACTCTTTTCCGGAGATTCCGAAGGATGCCACAATGATCGGCGCTCCTAGTTGCGTCAATAATGTAAGTGCCGCGCTGATGATCGTCATGTCTTTCAGTACGGCAAGCATAAGCTGCCGTTGCCCTTTTGTTTTTTTTCGCCTTGTAATGTGCTGATCACCGGCTGACAGGCCATGGACAGTCCTATGAACAGGGTCATCAATCCCATGAATTTTTCAATAACAACCAGGATTACAAGTGTGTCTGCTTCAAAATGCCTTAGCGCGAAAAGGTTTATTGAGTAATTCAGAAGGGCCTCCAGACCATACGTCGAGGCCTTAACAATGCCTCCCTTGAAGATCATAAATATATCCGTAATATTCCAGTATCTTACAAATCTGAGATTACTTTTTTTACTAAAAAAATGAGAGCAGATGATCAGGATGAACAGACTCCTGCTCAGAAAAGAAGCAAAAGCAATCCCCTTAATTCCCCAGAAATCTACAAGAACCAAAGAACCGACTACATTGATTACGATCATGACAACATTTGCAACGAGCGAGAGCTGTTCACCACCATCGGCAACAAGCAGATTATCCAAAAGATATGAAATCGGCTGAAGGAAAAAGAATGCCAGCATGATGTCATAATATTCATCAAGAAGCGGACGGATTTCACCCTGTGGGGAAACGGTAGAAATTATAGCAGGAACGAGAAGAAGCAGTCCAATAGAGTAAAAAAGCCCCCTCAGAAGAGCCGTAATGATGCCCTGGCTGAAAAATTCATCTGCACGGTGTCTGTTGAATTTTCCTACCTGATAGGAATAATTCATTACTGTGCCGGTGTTTACGATCGAAGAAAGAAAGGTGGAAATCGAGAGGAAAGGCGCAATCAGTCCTATTGCAGTAAATGCCTCTGTGCCCAGTTTATGACCTGCGATAATTCCGTCAGTAAGCGATACTATAAAGCTGACCGTTTCTACGATGATCGCTGAGCGAAGTATAGAACGATATTTTTTTATTATAAAAAAGGCCTTGGTTTCCTTCATGCTAATTCTCCAAGAAAGTAAGTTGCCTGAATCCCGGCCTCATGAATCTGATCCACCGGGCATGACAGTACGTCCTTGTCAACGAGCAGAAAATCATCATATTTACCCTTGGTGATGCTGCCTCTTTCATCAGTTCCTCCAACCCCGGTTTCATATGATGCCAATGCATACCCGCAACGGCATAGATGTTGTGATCTGCAATGCGCTGCCAGTCCGTAGGATAGACTCCATGCACATGCACGAAGGTATTACAAGACTCATCATACTGACCGTCTGTAATCTGTTTGTTCTCGCCATACTGAACTCGCACTTCCACTTGTTTTTTCTTAAAGAATGCCTGCTCCTACGGACTCAAAGGTCTTGTAGTCTGTGTAGATTCATCTCTCATCGTTTAATTCTCCTTTCGTAATCGGCGATTATTATCATAGAGTGACATTGTCAAGAAACAGGGAATCTGCCCCCAGCTTCTTTGAAGCCGACTTTTGAACTCCTTCAGGATTTCTGCGACCTGTTCCGGATTGCAAGAAGATGATCCTTATCGGATGTACAGATTTTTTACACAAAAATATTAACCGGAAAACTATTAACTGTTTTTCCCCACAGATGTCCATGAAAGAAGCTGGCATCTGCTTTCATAAACGTCCATCTTTTCAAAGAATTCACTGTCTGACATGTCAAGCTCTTCTGCCCTGGAAGCATCAAATATACCGGATGTGTTGTGATATAATCCGATTTTTCCTGCTTCTTTTTCATCAGAGAAATAAAAATCATCCCATACGATCTCTGTGCCGTCCGGACTCAGATGATTCTCACCGAAGATAGTGATCGCTGCTCCTCCGGAACCGCTGTAATAGAAATGATCATCTCCCATCCATTGATAACTGCTTCTTGCCCAGCCATCAAATACGCTCTGTACTTCATCATCTTTTAATGTGAATAAGTTGAAAATGTAACTCCTTGGTCCGTTATCACCAAACTTCTCATCACATCCTATGATCAGCTCCGGAATTCCATCTCTGCTTACGTCTTTCAGTACATATCCAACTGCCTTTGTAAGATCATCATCACCCGGATACATACATTTCTCCATCAGTCCGTTTGAAACGTACTTGTATTCCTTATCATGATCATAACCATTGGTTACAACTTCACGGACTTCATCCAGTACCGGAGAGTATAATGCTTCATAAGCTGCCTGATCACTACTTTCGGGAACAGACTCTTTTCCTGATTTATTTACAATTTCATCCATGCTTGTAACATGAACCTTACCGTCACTAACTTTTTTATATTTTCCGTCCTCAGGAAGTACATCAGGAAATTCAGAGTTTTCAATTTTCAGAGTCAGATCATCCCCGCTGACTGTATATTCACATGACATTTCGAAAGGCATTCCGCCATATCCGAGACGGTTTGCCTGGCAGGAAAATGTCTCCTTCCCGTACTTGCATCCGCCTGCCGCATAGAAAACTTCAGCTTCCTGGTCTTTCTTGTACATATAGAGATCGGAACCTGTGAATTCAAGATAAAGATCCGCTCCTTTATCATTATCAAGGATCCATAATCCCTGTAACTCCTTATCTCCCTCAGCATCCCTGTTAAGATATACGAATGCATCTTCCACTCTGTCATCCTTCAGGAAAAGTCTGCTGTCATCATTTTCCGGCACAAGGAAATCATCCTGTTCAAAGCCCTCAAAAAGGATTCCTTCATCCGTAAGAGTGATAGTACCCTTTTGACCCTGATCCCAATATAATCCTGCATTTGACATCACTGAAAATCTAAGTTCGTTTACCGTTACCATATCGCGGTATTCGCTTTTAAGTTCCTCGGGATCATTTGGTATAAACTCACAAGCCCAGAAGCTGTATGCATTAAGGTTCTCGGTATCTTCTGCCATTGCCTGTCCGCAATATGCATAGAGATTGTCACCGAATGGAACGACATCCATAATATAGTATTCGTCATCGCCGTTTTCACCGCCGTGATGAAAGCTGTATTTGCCTGCCAGACGCTGGGCAAGGGACTTGTTTTCTGAATTTGAATTATCTGACCCGTTATTATTGCCGTCAGATTTTTCTTCCTTTGAGGTATCCTCATTCTTTTCAAGAGTCGCCTCATCCCCTGAAGATTCAGCCGACTCATCATCAGATGTCTCTTTGTTTTCTTCAGCAGACTCTTCCTGCTTTTCAACAGCCTTGCTTTCCGGTGTATTTGAAACACCACCGCAGCCTGCAAGCATCGAGCATGAGACAGCACAAACCAAAAATCTCATTAAATTACTTCTCGTCATAAAAAGAACCTCCCCTTTTCAAATAATTTTCACAAAACCGTATTACTACAATATGGAAATTTAAACATTCTCAAACCATACTTCTACTGATTAATACTATAATGGTTTTAATGGATTTTAATAGCTTAAAGTAGGCCACGGCATTGTCTATACTTCTGATTCTTTATAAGATTAATCGGGACTTATTTGCAAAATGCTCAAAAAAAGACTGTGGTATGAAGACCACAGCCCGGATATAATCTGAAATTTCACGATAATCTTTTGTACAATTCAACAAATTCAACTGCCATATCTTTTATAGCCATGGCGTCCATCAGAATATCCTGAGCATGTACCATCATAGACATCATAGGAATATACTCACCATTTATTTCCGATTGAATCATAGAGGTCTGAATCTGATGAGCCTCAAGAAGAGTTTCGTCACAATTCTTAAGTAATTCCTCAGCTTCTTCAAAATTTCCTTTTTTCGCAGCCTGAATAGCCTTCAGCGCTGTATCTCTGGCATCTCCGCCATTCACGATCATTCCCATGAGCATCTCACTATAATCGTCTTCGTTGAAATTATTAATATCCATACACATCTCCTCATAGTTCATCTATACAGGTTATACTAGTATTCCATCGGTTCATTTTCACAAAAATATTACTACAAATATCAACAAAACCCGCTCAATTAATCACCTACAACTGGCGGTACATTTTTTATATTTTTCACTGTCCTCTTACTTTCCACTTGGAATCCCAATCTGCGTCTCACTAATGACAGCAGACCCAATAATCATTATTGCACCTATGATTCCTACGATATTTAGCGGTTCCTTTAAAAGGAAAGCTGAAAACAACAATGCAGAAACCGGATCGATGTAACTAAGGATGGCAACCGACTGCGCTCTCAATCCATCCATGCTTCCGAAATAGAGAACATATGCAATCCCTGTATGAACAAGTCCTACGATAAAAAGCAGTATGATTGTAGTCAAGTCGAGTCTTACTCCGTAGAATCCGCCTTTTACCAACATGTATGGAATCATGACCATACCTGCGGAAAACAGCTGAATTACAGTCTTTTGATAAGGATCGATCCCTCTGATTATTTTATTGATGATTATAACTATAGAATAAAATACCGCAGCACCAAGACCGAACAATATCCCGGACATATTTCCGGTCCCTAGTCTTTCACCGCCGATAACACCTGACACCAGAACCATTCCTAAAATTGCTATGATTGCGCAGATGCATTCTTTTAACTTCAATCTCTCCTTAAAAATGATCGGAGACAATAAGACAACTATTGTAGGCTGCATATAATAACAAAGCGTAGCAACGGCAACTGTTGTATGATTATATGCCTCAAAAAGAAGCATCCAGTTGACACCCATTACTGCACCTGAAATAACAAGACCAACTATAGCAGAAAGTGCCGGTTTCTCTTTAGATGTTCTGTGGAATACCATAATAAAGATTAGAAGAAATAATCCGCCAAGTAGTCCCCGCGAGAATGCCAAAAATGCGGAGGAAACAGGAATATATCTTCTGAAAATCCCAATTGTTCCGAAAATCAGCATTGATACAATATTCATCAATACCGATTTCCGCTCATTAACAGTGTCCTGCATGATATACCTCTCTTACACACGAATCCCCTACCTTAACTGAGGTTTCACTTTGGATATCTTGGAAACTGTCCCAACAACTGCGGAACAAATTTTTCAATTACTGCACATAACAAAAGGGCAAATGTAAAGTAAATGCATGTAGCAATACATGCCACCAAAAGTTGCGGTCCTTCCAACCAGGTATGAATCCATGGACCCAAAATAACCAATATGATTGTGATAGCCTTTGCTATGTCAATTAATTCGATTCGTGATCTCTTTTTCTTTTCGTTCATAGCCGTTTCTTCATAATAGCTGTAACTGCTCTACCAAGTCCTATCTATTAATTCGACCCGGAAACGGTTCATCATAAGGAATAAGGGTATTACAGCTTTTAGTTCTAAGGACCACATTAACCGAATGTGTAAGATATATTGTTCCGTCGGAAGCCTTTATCTGAACTTACAGATTTTCCCAATCAATCTTCTCATCTTTATAGAAATATTCCTTATCATGATCAGAGACACTTCTATGTACCTTACAGGGATTTCCAAATGCTACACATCCATCCGGGATATCTTTTGTAACAACGCTTCCCGCGCCGATAACTGTATCATGTCCGATTGTTACTCCGGGGCAGATTACAGTATTTGCACCGATCCATGCATTATCTCCTATATGGACGTCCTTATTGTATTGCAATCCCTTTGCTCTTAAAGATGCTTCTATAGGATGATTTGCAGTTGCGATCGTAACGTTGGGTCCAAACATCACCTTATTCCCAACATAAATATGACCATCATCCACTAGTGTGAGATTACTGTTTGCATATACCCCGCTGCCAAAGTGAACATGATGTCCTCCCCAGTTGGCATGAAGAGGCAGCTCTATATAACATTTATCCCCGCATTCTGCAAAAACCTCTTTCATATATAGTTCTTTCTTTTCATAATCAGAAGGTTTTAGCTGATTAAATTCCCAGAGTTTATCCTGAAACGGGACCTGTTCTTTCATTATCTCAGCATCTCCGGGATCATAGATTAAACCTTTCTTCATGCGTTCATAGTTTTTCATAATCTCTCCCTTCCCATCTGTTCTCTTCCGCACATCTTAGTAATGCATCTGAAACATCAATGAATCTGATGCCATGATTCTTTGCCTTACTGCAATTCATCCAGAGATTGTGCCTTGGCGGTCCATCTTCTACCTTGATATTAACAACAAACCATTCGCCGGGTGTTTTATCAATAATGTGCAAGGTAACATCATCAGCACGAAATAATGCAGCTATTGCTTTTCCAATTCCATGAGCACCACCTGTGATTACAGCTACTTTGCCATTGCTCATAACGATCTCTAACTTCAAAAAAAGCCGCCTGCAATTATTACAGGCAGCTCAAATGATTTAAAAAACAGTTTTCCCGTTTTTTTGTTAAAGATCGATCGTGAAATCCGGATTACCGAATCCATCTACAGTGAAGTAGATTTTCTTTTCTTCAATATTTACAAATGCCTCGATCTTTTCAGCACTGATATATGGATGCTTATTGAGATACT
>JAILDF010000053.1 GCA_024689585.1 Oribacterium sp. | reverse complement strand
ATCTTATGGCTGTGAGAGCCGGAACGATGACTATGACCATCACTATGCCAAGTAGCAGAAACAGTGGCAGCAGCAGTTTGGTGCCGGCCTCTTCTCCCAGACGTTTGGCTGTGGTTTTTCGCTGCTCGAAAGCATCATTCATTTCGAGCTCCAGCATGGCTCTGAGATTTTTTGTTCCATTACGGCGATTCTGCTCGATAAGAGATACAAGCTTTGTATAAGACTTAAGATTTATGCGCCGTCCAAGGTCAAGATAAACCTCGGATTCCGGCATATTTCTGTTGAACTGAAAACAAAGGGTTCTGAGCTCCCGGTAAAGAGGACGATCCGGTTTCAGCTTTCTCTGAACCAGATTGTCATAGCCCTTGGAAATGGTTATAAAGGCATTTTTTATGGTGAGTCCTGCTCCGGTATAGACCATGAGCTTCGATACAAGGTCGGAATAATCAAGCATGAGAAGAATCTCTTTTTTCTTTTTTTCTTCCTTTGCAAGAGAACCCTGACGAAGATATAAAGCCATGGCGGCTATCACACCGAGAAGAGGCATAAAAAGATAGGTTTGATCTGAAGGCTCATGATAACTGATGGATCTTCCCTCGTGCTCTGTGGGAAGAGTCAGGGAATCATCCCCGAGAGCAGACATATCTGCTGCATTTATCTTTTCCTTAAGGCTTCTCAGAAGAAGCTCATATTCACTGAATTCGGGAGGGATGACATTAACATAGATCTTGTAGGGCTCGGAGTGATACTTTATCTTTGTGTAGTCTTTTGCGGTATCATCCTGAGAAGCTGCCTCCTCCGGAACTATAAAGGTACTCATGACAAGTGAAAGGTAGCCAGTAACAACCTCACCTTCAGGTATGGTATCGTTATGTACCTGACCGTTATCATCGATAAGATGTCTGTATTTTCTGTAGGATTCCTGATCCTCCGTTTCCGGATAAAAATCCCATGAAAGATCAACACCTCTGTCTTTAAGCTTCGTTAAAAGGTTTAGATCACGGCTTACAGCCGCGAGACTCTCACCCTCATCCTTTATGATTATGCCTTCGATGTTTTCGACGATATCCTGAAAAACCAGGTCGGCTTCCTCTTTGCTGTAACGCCTGGGACTAACCTTTATATCCAGGGACACGTCAGAGTCATCACGTAAACCGGAAACCTCCAGGGTGAGATTTCTGTCACTGCTTCCATAGCTGTTTCTTTCTATGAGATTTCCGCCGGTGACAATGTTTTCGGACTGGGAGCTCAGAAAAACCAGAACGCTGAGGAGCAGGGATATACCTATGCAAAGCATCTGTTCCTTCAGAAGTTTTCGTGGTATTTTCGTGAGCTTACCGGAAAGCTGTCTTATCCTGTTTTTAAAAGATGTAATGAATGATTTTTTAGCTTTCATTTGTCACACCTCTATATCCATAATGCGGTTTGCAAGATAAACTGCAAGACAATACAAAAGAAGACATACAGTCATGGTTACGCGGCCGAGAGTCTGGGTGTAAAGGGTCATGAAGAAGTCCGGGGAAGAAAGATTCATATAGATTATGATGACGAAAGGAATGAGATTCATTACCTTCTGTTCATATTGCTTTGACGCATTCAGGGTTTTGATATCCTCCATTATCTGAACCTTATCCCTTATGATGCCGGAGGTATGTGCGATGATCTGCACAAGGTTTCCACCGTTACGCTTTGCGGCGATGAAGATCTCTGCGAAATTGGATACATCATCAAGTCCCGAACGGTAAGCAAAATCCGAAAGCATATCCTCTAAAGGTTTGTTAAGATCCATACCCTTTGTAAAATGTACAAATTCCCTCACGATGAGAGCATCCTCGGAATACATATGCTTAAGCTCCTGAACCGAAACCCTGAAAGCATTTTCCGTCGAGTAGCCTGCACTAAGGAATGAGGACAATGTAGATAAGGCCTCTTTGAACTGGTCCAGCAGCTGCTGGCGCCTTTTTTCCACCAAAGATTTTCTGATAAGAAAAGGGTAAATGAGGCATACCGGAAGTGCTGCCAGAAATACCGTCCTGCTTTGGTAAAATGTATAGCTCACCAGTGCATCGGCTGCCGCCGCTGTAAGAACATGCCGGAGATATTCCGGTATGGTGAAGCTGTAATCATTGTAATTTATTAATGAGTTTGTCTGTTTGTTTAAGGGACGAAAGCTTCTGAAGCTTTTCGCCGTCGAATTTATAAAGCGGGTTAAGGACGATTTCTCCGTTTTCAACTCCAAGTACCTCCGATATTTCTAAAACACGTCTTTTCCTGTCATTTGTCCTGCCCAGGTGAATGACTACATCTATGGCAGAAGCTATCATATTTCTTATGGCGGGAAGAGGCAGATCCGCAGCCTGAAGGATCATGACTTCCATACGTTTCAGCATGTCTTTTGCAGAATTTGCATGGCCAGTGCTTATGGACCCATCATGACCGGTGTTCATGGCGTTGAGCATGTCCAGGGCTTCCCCGCCTCTGACCTCGCCCACGATGATACGGTTCGGAGACATACGGAGAGAGGCCTTTATAAGGTCCGCCATACTAACCTGTCCTTCACCTTCGGAATTTGCATTTCTGGTTTCCATGGATACCAGATTATGAACATTTCTTATCTGGAGCTCCGCGGAATCCTCGATGGTGATGACTCTTTCCTCTGCCGGGATGTACTGGCTTAAAGCATTAAGGAAGGTGGTTTTTCCGCTGTTGGTACCGCCGGAAATAAAGATGTTGTAGCCTGCCCTGGTAAGATCCTTAACAAAGGCTGCAGCTTCTTCCGACAGGGATTTATAGCTTATGAGCTTATCCATGGTGATGGGATCGGGGAATTTACGAATGGTAAGAGTGGGCCCCTTTAATGCTATGGGCGGGAGAACCACGTGGACTCTGGAACCGTCGGAAAGACGGGCGTCTACGATGGGGTTTGAGGTATTTACGGTACGGTTAACTTTACTTACTATGGACTGAATGACCTCTTCAAGCTGATCCTCGGATTCAAAGCTTCTGTTCCACTTTTCCTGATGACCGAAACGTTCGATAAAGATTTCCTTGTGGGAATTTATCATGATCTCTGTTATGGTGGGATCATCCAGCAGCTCTGAAAGAACATCCAGACGTCGGAAGCTGTTAAAGATAGCAGAACGGAGATAGAGTCTGTTTTTGAGGCTTATGTCATTTCGTGACAGTAACAGTTCATCGATCCTTCCGTAGAGTTCTTCATCCTGAAGGTTCTGCTCGTTCTTTAGATCTGAAAGGATCTCCTGTTTTAGTTCTTTTTTTATTTCATTTAAAGTGTTCATGTTTATTCATATATATAATTCTGTACAACGGCTTTTGCGAAATTAATGAGAGGATCTGAGGGATTATCCATGGCATCGATATAAGAGATGTCCGGGTCAGTTTCCGGAACCACGATTTTTGATATGTGACTGAGGGCTTCCGGAGCAAGGTTTTTTGAGAGATAGTTTTCAAGCTGTGTTATCTTGGAGTTTCCCTTAATGTCGTCTGTTACCGGCATAAAGGTCCAGTCGCAAAGCGGCAGCAGTCCCTCAATACGGCTTAAAATGCTGTCGGTATCCAGGATGATGGCATCCCTTCCGGAAACTGTTCTCAGGTGTTCGATGAAGCCGACTATTTCCTGGGGACTGAGAGTGGTTATGTCTTCCGGTGTCCTTACGGGAAGGATGGAGTCCATCTTATTATCATGAAGAATGAGCTCCTGAAGCCGGTCCCCCGTAAGCTTACCCTCTTTATAAAAGTACATTGCCTCAGACAAGGTGCCCCGGCACATAACGTTGTCATCGGGCGTCTTTTGAGAAGAAACCTCTTCAAGAGTCAGATAAAGAGGTTTCATATCCTTTTGTAATACCCTGGTAAGAGCAAGTGCAAAACGGGTTTTTCCGGAACGTCCGATGGGACTGTATATAAGGTAGAGCTTTGAATTTCTGCCGGAGGATTCCCTTTTGGAAGCTGCAGTATTATGTCCGTAAACGGTCAAGATCTCACGAAGAATGTTTTCGCCGGACTGATACTTATATATCCGGTACTTTCCGTCAGGACCTGAATGCAGTGAATCTGAATCTCCGGATTCAACCGGTGTCTCGGAAAGCTTAATTATGGATTTTGCAGGTATCTGATATAAAAGGTCAGGTTCCGAAACCAGGGATCTTCCCGTTTCATAGGAATACTTCCTGTCATAGGAATCTCCCGAACTATCAGGGCCTGACGAGAAAGCAGATCCTGAATAAGCATTAGCCCCGGAAATTCCTGAATTGTATCTTTTTGCTTCGCTTCCAACCAGCAATTCTATGGGATGGTCCTGGGAAAAGTTCCTAAGATCATGATAATTATCGAAAGAGTAAACCGTAAACGGACAGTTGGAATGGTTAGAAGCAAATCTTCTGAACCTGTCACAGTAGGTTTTATCTTCATCAAAGAAAGCAAGAATATGATGCATAAAAACTCCTTATCTTTAGTATATTCACTCCTAAGTCCACAAAGGACTCCGGAGTGAAGTAGTGATCAGTCCCGGAATTGCACCGAGAAAAACAGGGATCGCGAGGGGAAGAGTACCTCTTTCCGGAAGTCTCAGGCAGATTTCAAAAAACCTGAAATCTATAAGAAGGCACTTGAGCTCCGGAAAGAGAAACTTTAGCTTTTGTTTGTAGGGGTGATAAAAAGCTGTAGAGACATTTGTGGGCATAAAAAAGCATTTAGGGGTAATGTTTACTTTTTTACTTATTGAAGATGCGAAAACTGTTTCAGCTTTGCTGATCAGAATAAATGCAAGAGCTAGGATGAGTCCCGGTAGTAATAGATGAAGACCTTCATAAAAACCGGTCCATGAGATGAAAAGAGCGATTAGTTTGGCGTCTCCTGCGCCTGCATTGGTCATAGCGGTGAGAACGGACAGGATCAGAACTGAGATGAGAAAGGTCAGAAGAAAGGAAAGGGAGTATAGAAGGTTGAAAGAACCTGTCATATACAGAAAAGAGATACACCGGAAATTCAGAAACAATCCGAGTAAAAGATACATACCTGTAAAAGCATTTGGTATGCGTCGATCATAAAGATCGGTAAGCGCTGAACCGTAAAGGAACTGCAGAAGAACCAGATGAGATACTGTCATGTTGCCTCCGTATGAATTTGTGTGCTCAGTATATGACCGATCTTCAGATATGCCTATAGTCTAAATTGTGACAAGGTCTGAAAAAAGACTACGTGTTCTTGAAAAACGGAGCAAAAAAGTGAAAAAAGAATGCCATGTAAAGAATGGAAAAAGGCAGGCAAATGTATAAAAAGTAGAATCTATGGTGAAAATGCACAAAACAAACAGTTTATAAACTTCCTAAAAAATGTCTAAAATTAGCACTCACCACTTGAAAGTGCTAACAATCGAGATATAATCATTACTATAAAAGAGAAGTGAACCGGGAAATGCTGTATTGTGGGCATCCGGGGCAAGCCGGAACGTTTCTCAGGAAATAAAAAAGAAATAACAAACCGAAAGGTTTTTTAAGGAGGAGATTATGAATATTAATAAGTTTACGCAGAAATCAGTTGAAGTAATAAATAAGTGTCAGGATATCATTGCAGAATACGGAAACCAGTATGTGGAGCAGATACACCTTCTGTACAGCCTTATAACTGTCGATGATAGCCTCATCGCACAGCTTCTTAAAAAGATGGGAGTTTCCATCGATGGTTTCAAAGCTTCCCTTGAAGCTGAGATATCAAAGCTTCCGAAGGTATCGGGAGGAAGCGGTCAGATGTATATGTCACAGGCTGCCAATCTCGCCCTGACAAGAGCTGAAGACCATATGAAGTCCATGGGAGACGATTATGTTTCGGTAGAGCACATTTTCTTATCCATAATGAAGGAAGCCGATCCTACGGTTAAGAAGCTCCTTAAGGAATATGACATCACAAAGGATAAGTTCTTGAAGGCCCTTTCGGAAGTAAGAGGAAATCAGAGAGTGACCACAGATAACCCGGAGAGCACTTACGATACCTTAAATAAATATGGCTATGAAATGGTGCAGAGCGCAAAGGACCAGAAGCTTGACCCCATAATCGGACGAGATGAAGAGATCAGAAACATTATCCGTATCCTCAGCAGAAAGACCAAGAACAATCCGGTTCTCATCGGTGAGCCCGGTGTAGGTAAAACCGCCGTTGTTGAAGGCCTTGCCCAGAGAATAGCTGCCGGCGAAGTACCCGAGAGCCTTAAGGATAAGAAGATATTTGCCCTTAACATGGGATCCCTTGTGGCAGGTGCAAAGTACAGAGGCGAGTTTGAGGAGAGATTGAAGGCTGTTCTGGATGAGGTTAAGAAGTCCGATGGACAGATACTCATGTTCATCGATGAGCTTCACACCATAGTAGGCGCCGGAAAGACAGATGGTGCCATGGACGCCGGAAACCTCCTGAAGCCTATGCTTGCAAGAGGTGAGCTCCACTGTATCGGTGCCACAACCCTTAATGAGTATCATAAATATATTGAAAAGGATGCAGCCCTCGAGAGACGTTTCCAGCCTGTAATGATAGACGAGCCGACTGTAGAGGATACTATCTATATTTTAAGAGGTATCCAGGACAGCTATGAAAGATATCATGGAGTATCAATTACGGACAATGCTCTGGTGGCGGCAGCAATGCTTTCCGACAGATATATCTCCGACAGATTCCTTCCGGACAAAGCCATCGACCTTGTGGATGAAGCCTGCTCCATGGTAAAGACCCAGATGGAGTCAATGCCTGAAGAAATGGCTGCCATGAAGAGCCATATCACCCAGCTTAAGATGGAACAAAGCTCACTGAAAAAGGAAGATGACAAGCTCTCAAAGGAAAGAGTTCAGGAGATAGAAAAGGAGCTTGCTGAGCTTCAGGAGGAGTTTGACGCAAAATCCGCCCAGTGGGAAAACGAAAAGAATTCCGTCGGAAACCTCCAGCAGCTCCGTGAAAAGAGAGACCAGATCAGAAAAGAAATCGAAAAGCTTATGCAGACAGGTGATTATGAAAAAGCTTCAATGCTTAAGTATCAGGATCTGGCACAGGTTGAAAAACAGCTCTCAGACGCAGAAAACAGTGTCCACAATGAGGACAAGGCTCTCCTTCAGGAAACAGTAACCGAAGAAGAAATCGGAAAGATCGTAAGCCGCTGGACAGGAATCCCTGTATCAAAGCTTAATGAATCCGAAAGAAGCAAGGTACTTCACCTTGATGATGAGATCCACAAGAGACTCGTCGGTCAGGATGAAGCCGTTGAAAAAGTAGTTGAGGCCATCCAGCGTTCAAAGGCCGGCATAAAGGATCCGGGAAGACCCATAGGCTCCTTCCTCTTTATGGGACCTACAGGTGTAGGTAAGACAGAGCTTGCGAAGGCATTGGCCCAGAACCTCTTTGACGACGAAAATGCCATGGTTCGTATCGACATGTCCGAGTACATGGAGAAATATTCCGTTTCACGACTCATCGGTGCAGCCCCCGGCTATGTAGGCTATGAGGAAGGCGGCCAGCTCACGGAAGCCGTTCGCCGTAAGCCCTACTCTGTAGTGCTCTTCGATGAGATAGAAAAGGCACACCCCGATGTCTTCAACATCCTCCTCCAGGTTCTGGATGACGGACGTATCACAGACAGCCAGGGCAAGACCGTTGACTTCAAGAACACCATAATCATACTTACAAGCAACCTGGGCGCCCAGTACCTTCTCGATGGAATAGACAGTAACGGAAACATCACGGAAGCCGCCAGAAAGAACGTCAACGACGAACTCCGGAGAGCCTTCCGCCCCGAGTTCCTGAACCGTCTCGACGAGATCATAATGTTTAAGCCTCTCAGCAAGGACAACATCGGCCTCATCACAGACCTCATGATAAAGTCCATCAACAAGAGACTCGAAGACAGACAGATCTCCATCGAGCTCACCGATTCAGCCAAGGAATACGTAGCGGACTATGGCTACGAGCCCCAGTTCGGTGCCCGTCCTCTCCGCCGCTTCATCCAGAAAAACGTCGAAACCCTGGTAGCCCGCGCCATCCTCGAAGACCAAGTCCGGGAAGGCGACACCATCATTATCGACCAGCACCTCGGAAAACTTTCTACAGAAATAAAGCACTCATAACCCCCAAAAAGCTGCCGGATTTCTCTGAAATCCGGCAGCTTTTTTTGAAATAATGTATGATAAAGTTAAAAAAATTTTGAGACATGACGCCCCTTAGGGTGTAAAATAGAGGAAGTATGAATGAAAGGAGATCGTGGCATGAAGAAAATGAGTCAAATCAGGATCAACGGCGGAGATGCAGGTACCGAAGAAGCATTGAACGCAGTTGATAAATACATCAGAAGCAGAGCACTGGAAAACAAAAAGGCCATTCACTTAAGACTTGTTTGTGAAGAAACCTTGGGAATGGTGCGTGCCATGACCGGAGACTTTGAGGCCCTGTTCTGGATAGAAGAAGAAAACGGAGAATTCAGGGTAAGACTTCAGGCAGATACCATCATGGACAAAGGAAAAAAGGAAGCATTGCTCTCCGTTTCCACAAGCCATGAAAACGCAGCTGCAAAAGGCTTTATGGGAAAAATAAGCGATATTATCCAAAACGGACTTTTGAGTTTTGATGAAAGCGCAAAGCTTCAGCAGGAGTACGGCGTAGGATATGATTTTATGTCCATGGGACTTATGGGAGAGTACACCGCAGCAGGAGTCCCCATGATGTGGTCACTTGAGAACTACAGAGGTACGATTCAGGACTCTGAGGGAGAAGAAATGGAAGACGCCAGTGACGAACTGGAAAAGTCTATAGTTGCAAGTCTCGCAAAAGATGTTATAGTCGGTGTTAAGAATGATCAGGTTGATCTGACCATAGTATTAAAATAATAAAAATATAAAAACAGAAAAGGAAGAAAAACTATGTTTAATATCACAAAGAAAAAAGAAGACAGCAAATTAGATCTTGTACTTGAGGGACGTCTTGATACAACAACAGCTCCTCAGCTTGAGCAGGAGATCAATGCAGAGATCCAGGATGTAACAGAGCTTACATTTGACTTTGCAGCTCTTGAGTATATCTCCAGTGCCGGACTCCGTGTACTTCTTTCAGCTCAGAAGAAGATGAACAAGCAGGGAAAGATGGTTATCAGAAATGTTTCCGAAGAAATCGACGAGATCTTCAATGTAACAGGTTTTTCAGATATTCTGACCATTGAATAAATCCTGTGATATACTCCCAAAATCACAGAGTATTACAGGAGAAAGAAATGAAGCTTAATAAGATAAGAAACACTGCCATTGCCGTTATGGCCCTTTCACTTTCCATGAGTATGACAGGTCTTTCCGACTGGCAGTATACTTTGTATGGCCCCATTGCCGTCTGGACCGATACAGCAACCGGAGTGCAGACCACAGTTTATGCAGGACAGCCTGCTCCCGACGGAACGCCTGCACCAAACCTTACGCTTACAACACAGGCAGTGACAAAAACTGATACGGCAGCAGCCATAGAGGCAGCCAATGCTGCAGCAGATGCAGCAAAAGCGGCAAGGGGAGGCAATACCACCAATGAAAGTACTGCTGCTCTTAATGTAGCGGCAACCGCAGCAGCCAATATCGGCATGAACACCAATATGGTAACTGTTGTGGATCATGTCATTTCCAACAGTAAGGCAAGCAGTCTTAACAACAGTCAGCTTCCGACGATACAGACCTCTGATCAGACATTGGCAAACTCCACCGGAATAGCCGACGGAACCTATGTTGGTCCCGGAAACAGCGTAACAGCAAAGATATCAGGAACCCAGGGCGTTCAGACCGGAACCTACAGCTATAAAGTCAGCGAAGGACACCTGGTAACCAATGCGGCAAGTCCTGAAGTAGGAAAGTCACTTTCCACCGGAACCACAGCAGCTGCAAACACCACAAACTCCGGAACTGCAGCAGCCACAACACAGAATACAACAACATCCGCACCTGTAACCAATAATAGCTCAGCCGTAGGTTACAACGGAACACTTCCATCCACCGGCAGCAATAACATAGCTACATACCAGACACCTGGAGCGTGATGATAGCAACAGTTCAGACGGGGCATATGCAGGGAAGAGCCGGAGCGACCCGTTTTAAAATGGATGTCCTCCGGATCTGGACTGCATATGTACCGTCTGAACTGTGACCGGTGTGGCAAAACAAGAAGAAATATGTTATTATATTCTCCAAATGTGCATACGCACATCTGGAGAATTTTTTTTATGGCAGATAATGAAATAAAAAATACAAATATAAAAGCCGGTGATAATGAAAGTATGGTGGACAGCGACTTCGTCATAGACGTAAAGGATGTGACAAAGATCTACAGGCTCTACGATCAGCCTATAGACAGACTTAAAGAGGCTGTCAGCCTGACCCATAAGAATTATCATCGTGATTTTTATGCCCTGAATCATATAAATTTTAAAGTCGGTAAGGGTGAGTCTGTGGGAATCATCGGAACAAACGGTTCCGGTAAATCCACAATCCTTAAGATCATAACCGGCGTCCTAACACCGTCTGACGGTGAGGTGAACATAAAAGGTATAATATGTGCCCTTCTTGAGCTTGGTGCCGGTTTTAATCCCGATTATACCGGTATTGAGAATGTCTACATGAACGGAACCATGATGGGCTTCACAAAGGAGCAGATGGATGAGAAGCTTCAGGAAATACTGGACTTCGCAGACATCGGGGATTTCGTGAACCAGCCTGTGAAAAGCTATTCCAGCGGTATGTTCGTAAGACTTGCCTTCGCCATGTACGTGGCCATGGATCCCGAGATACTCATCGTGGATGAGGCTCTTTCCGTAGGAGATGTTTTCTTCCAGGCCAAGTGCTATCACCGCATGGATGAGCTTCGAAGAAACGGAACCACCATTCTGATGGTTACTCATGATCTCGGATCCGTAATGAAATACTGTGACAGAGTTGTCCTTATAAATAAAGGAGAAAAGATCGCCGAGGGAAAACCCGGAGAAATGGTGGATCTTTATAAAAAGATCCTGGCGGGAAGATTTACAGAAGAAGATAAAAAGAATATTGAGAAGAAGCGGGATGCAGAGGCTGCCGTTTCTTTTATTGAGGGTCAGGATTTCGGAGTGGACAGCATTGGCGCAGCCGCCATGAAGGATGCGGAAGGTCCATCCGGACCGGAAGAAAGCCGTAACGATCCAAAGGATGATATCCGTGATGACAACGGACATCTGATGCAGGATGAACTTAATCTGAACCCCAATCTTCAGCATTACGGTGACGGAAGAGCTTCTATATATGACCTGGGTATCCTTGATGCAAGAGGAAAGGTCACAAACGTCATAGTTAAGGGAGAGACCTTCTCCATAAAGGAAAAGATACGTTTCAATGCACCTTTGGAAGCTCCGATTTTTACATTCACAATTAAAGATAAGAGGGGTGCGGATCTTACAGGCACCAATACAATGATTGAGGAGTGCAGTATAGATCCCGTAAAGGAAGGGGACGAATATGTCTGCACCTTCACACAGCGAATGACGCTGCAGGGGGGCGAGTACCTTCTCAGCATGTCCTGCACAGGTTTCGAGCAGGGAGAGCACGTGGTCTATGACAGAAAATATGATGTAGCATCCATTACGGTACTCTCAAATAAAAACACAGTCGGTGTTTACGACATGGAGTCGAAGGTGACTCTGGAAAGGCATAACAAACAATGAGCTTTACACACCATATGACCAATTTGATAGAGTGGTTCTATTTTGATGATATGACCACGGGTATGGAGAGAGATGCCTCAGTTCTGGTACTGGGAGACAAAGAGTATACGGCTCCCTTCAGAGAACTTCTTGAAAAGAGAGTTCGTAATGTCTCCAGAAGACTTGATGAGACAGTATATGATTACATTATCATCCCTGTTCTCACAGAAAGAATACTTAAGATATTCAAGGGTGATCTCGAAGGTATGTTCAGGTCTCTTTCCGGCACATGGCTTAAGGAGGGTGGCTGCATCATGCTTGGTATGCAGAATGCCCTGGACATTGACCGCCTGTCTTCCGGAGAAAAAGAGGGAGACACTGTCTACATGCGCTGGTCAGAGATAAAGGCCCTTCGGGAAAAATTAAAGGAGAATATGCCTGATTCAAAGGAATGGATGTATTATCCCGTTCCCGAATTAAAGATGCCCCTAAATTTCTATACAGATGAGCGTTTGCCGGAACCCTCTGACGAAACCGAGAAGATAGGTATTCTGGTAAAGGAAAACGAATTCCAGGAGTTCGCGCCCTCTTACTTCTATATTTTCCAGCCCCAGGGTTCACACAGAAGCCGTGCAAAGGATTACAGAAAGTACCGCCCCATATACATTAAATACAACTCCAGCCGTAAGCCGGAGTATGCCATAAAGACACTTATTTATAAGGACAGCAAGGGCATAAAGCATGTGGCAAAGTCAGGCATTACCCCTGAGGCCAATGCTCACATCGATTCTCTGACAGCAAAGGCTAAGGAGCAGCGGGAGGCTAATCCCACGCTGGATGTACTTAAGGCTGAGGAGACAAGTCGTGCCCTCGGTGATTTCCAGCGCTTAAGCTACCAGATCTATCCTTACCTTGAAGGAAAGAATCTCGGAAGACTCCTTGCAGATCTCATAAAGGACGGAGTTGCTCCCATCAAGGAGCTTGTGGAATCCGTCGATATGGTCATCGGCAAGAGAGACGGTGAGATAAACCCTGCAAATCTCGACTGCCTTTTCGATAATGTGATCATGGTTAACGGTAAGCCTACCCTTATAGACTGCGAGTGGGTACTGCCGGAAGATATTTCTGTAAGATTTTTACAGTTCAGAATTCTTTATTACTGGTATCTTTCCTACAGAAGTGAGCTTAGTTATGATGATCTCTTCGGATTTATGCGTAACTTTGGCTTCACCACTCCGGAGTGTAATGAGCTTCTCGATAAGGAGCAGGAATTCCAGGTCTATGTTCACGGAGACGGACAGGACAGCAATATCAATGCCTATTACGAGAACAAGGTGACTGTCCACAGATTCAACGAGCTTAAGGGAAGACTTGCGGTAGCAGAAAATGATCTCATAGTTCTTGGTCAGAGAAATGAAGAGAATAAGATCGCTCTCAAAAAGGAACGTGAGGTTAACAGGCTGACTGCGGTTCACGTAGCCAACCTTACAAAGGTCATCGAGATCCACGAGAGAGACATTGAAACTCTCATAAAAGAGCGTGAATACTATAAACAGCATATGGGAATTATAGGAAAGCTTTCCAAGGATATAAATGATGCCTATGACAGAAGATTCCCTATAGGTTCCCGTAAACGCAAGGCTCTTTACTATCTGAGACAGTGCTTTATTCACCCGTTTAAAACATTATCTCTGTTCTTTACTGCAGAGGGCAAAAATCGTATCAGAGGCGACTTCAATATAGGATCTGCCTACAGTGAGTACGGAAAGGTAAGCTTTGAAAAAACAGATACTCCTCTGGTTAGTATAGTTATACCTTGTTACAACCAGATAAATTATACCTATCAGTGTCTCATAAGCATCAAGGAAAATACTGATTTTCAGAAGACTCCTTACGAGGTCATCATCGCGGATGACGTGTCGACGGATGCCACAAGAGAGATCGGTTTTTATGCAGACAACCTGGTTATCGCAAGAAACCGTGAGAATATGGGCTTCCTTAAGAACTGTAACCAGGCAGCTGAGATTGCCAAAGGTAAGTACATTTTCTTCCTTAACAATGATACCAAGGTTAATGCAGGCTGGCTTGAGTCGTTGGTTTCGCTTATAGAAAGCGATGATTCCATCGGTATGGTGGGTTCAAAGCTGGTTTATCCTGACGGACGTCTCCAGGAGGCCGGCGGCATAATCTGGTCAGACGGCTCAGGCTGGAATTACGGAAGACTCCAGGATCCGGAGGAGCCGGAATACAATTACGTAAAGGAAGTTGACTACATTTCAGGTGCAGCCATCATGATCCGTACCGATCTCTGGAAGGAAATCGGCGGATTCGATGAGAGATTTGCTCCGGCATATTATGAGGATACGGACCTTGCCTTCGAAGTGCGTAAGCATGGAAAGAAGGTTGTTTTCCAGCCGAAATCCGTTATCACTCACTTTGAGGGAATATCCAACGGAACTGATACCCAGGATACTTCGGGACTTAAGCATTATCAGGTGGTTAATCAGGAGAAGTTTAAGGAGAAGTGGGCTGAGGAACTGAAATCACAGTCTGTTAATGACGGAAATCCAAATCCTTTTGCTGCCCGCGAGCGTGGACAGAACAGCAAGTATATCCTGGTGGTTGATCATTATGTGCCTACATGGGATAAGGACGCGGGATCAAAGCTTGATTATCAGTATATGAAGCTTTTCAAGAGCGTTGGCTACAAGGTTAAATTCCTTGGGGACAATTTTGCTCATGAGGAACCCTACACTTCAGAGCTTCAGCAGATGGGCATCGAGGTACTGTACGGAAATACCATGCAGGCCGGCATCTGGGAGTGGATAGATAAGAATAAGAAGTTCCTTAATATCGCATATCTCAACAGACCGCACATTGCAACGAAATATATCGATTATTTCCGTGATAACACCGATGTAAAGGTTATCTACTTCGGTCATGACCTTCATTCTCTCCGTCTCATGAGAGAGTATGAGCTTAATCATGACGAGAATACCAGGGAGGATGCAGAGTACTGGCACAACATCGAGTATGGTGTTATGCGTAAGGCTGACGCAAGCTACTTCCCGTCAGAGGTTGAGGCCGAGATCGTGCGTAAAGAGGATCCTACCATCAATGTCAAAGGCATTACCGCCTATGTATATGATGAGCCGGCGGTGCTGGATGAGGATTATGCAAACAAGCAGGGACTTCTGTTTGTGGGTGGTTTCGGACATCCGCCAAACAAGGATGGTCTCCTCTGGTTTGCTAATGAGATCCTTCCGAAGATCAGAGCCCGTATTCCGGATGTAGTGCTTAATGTTGCCGGATCAAAGGCTGATGAAGAGGTGCTTGCTCTCAATAACCGTCCGGATATCAATGTTCTCGGCTTTGTTACCATCGAAGAGCTGGATGAGCTTTACCGTAAGAACAGGGTTGTAGTGGTGCCTCTCCGTTTCGGAGCAGGTGTAAAGGGCAAGGTTGTTGAAGCCCTTCATGCCGGGGCTGCAGTGGTTACCACCTCCTGCGGAGCAGAGGGAATACCTGAGGCAGAAACCGCTCTCCACATTCAGGATACTGAAGAGGGCTTTGCCGAAGATGTTATAAATCTTTATAACAACACCTATGACATTGAGAATATGTCCAGGAGGGCAGTACAGTTCATAAAGGACTACTACTCACCTGAGGGAGCATGGAACAAGATCCGTGATGATTTTGAAGCAGATTACAGGAAGTGAGAAGCTTTTGGAGATGATCAAATATTTAAGCTTCGTGACAGATATAAATAAAACGGTATCTGCGGGAGGATACAGAGTGTGAAAAAGTATAAGCATTGCTTTGCGGTAGCCGCATATGGGGAATCCGAATATCTTCCATACCTTCTTAACTCTCTGAAAAACCAGAGTGTGGAGAGTAAGGTTATCATCTGCACCTCCACTCCCAATAAGTTTATCACTGAATGCAGTGCCAGGTTCGGGTATCCCGTTTATGTAAGAAACGGAAAGCACGGACTTAAGGAAGACTGGAATTTTGCATATGAAGAGGGGAGCCGTCTGGCTCCTCTCGTAACCATAGCCCACCAGGATGACCTGTATTTTCCGGACTATACCAAAGCTCTTTTAAATGCTTACCATGTGTTTCCGGATATGTCTCTTTTCTGCTGCCGTTACGATACTATCGACGGCGAAGGAAATACTATCCCCGGAACTTCAGAGTGGGTAAAGAGGTTACTAAGATTCCGCCTGAGGGATCACCGTAAAGCCCATATGACAAGTGTAAAGATGTCAGCATTAAAATACGGAAACGGCATAGGCTGCCCGACCTGCACCTACAATGTTTCCTACTGTCCTGCGCCTCTTTTCAGAAACGATTATAAGTTTGTGATAGACTGGGAGACTCTGGTAAGGCTTGCGAAGGAACCGGGAAGGTTCATAGTTATCGAGAAATCCCTGATGGCTTACCGCATCCATCCGGGAGCTGAGACCATGCGTAATATCGAGAACCATAACCGTGAGCTGGAGGAAGAGGAGATGTTCAGAAAGCTGCATCCTGCACCTGTAGCGGCATTACTCATGCATTTCTATAAGAAAGCATACGGAGCATATGAAAATAAAAAAGATAACTAAACAACAAGTGCGAATGGTGCTTCCTGCACTTTTTGCACTTATTTTAATTGGCTTGTTTATAAATCGAAATATTCAGATAAGAGGACTTTACGGAGACGATCTGTATCTCTGGTCCTATTACGGAGAGGAAAACTTCTGGGAGTTCACCTTCCCCATGAAAACCAAGGGTAATTTCAGACCCTTTTACTGGGCAATGAGTTACCTTGAGTTTGTCATCGTGGGGCGGCATGTGAACTACTATGCCCTGTTCAATACCGTAATAAACATAGCTGTCTCCTTTATGATATACCTCTTTTCTCTGGAGTTTACAAAAACCCTGAAGCTTAAGGGGAAAGAAATGACAGCAGGGCAGCTGATATCGTTTTTTACGGCGGCCATGTATCTGGGCTCACATTTTGCGGGATACCAGATAGGACAGGTGCTGGGACTTCTGGAGACTATGGCCCTGGGTCTGGCACTTTCGATACTTTACCTTCTTTATAAGTTTTCGGAGGCCGGACAGAGTATACATTATGGCCTTGCCTGCCTTTGTTATTTTCTCGTGTTGTTCACACATGAGAGATTCCTGGCATTGTTTCCGTTGTTTTATCTTTCGCTGATTTTATATAGAATCTCGGAATCCGGTTATGGAAAAAAATCCAATTTTGATGACGCACTGAGGGCTTTAATTCCCCTTCTGGAAGTTATGTTTTTCTTCGGAATCAGAAGGATCATCGCCGGACAGGCGATGCCTGTGGGTACGGCGGGAACAAAGGTTTCCGAAACCTTTGAACTCGGCCAGGCATTTATGTATGCCCTTCAGCAGGTTCAGTACATCTTCGGAGTTAATGTGGGACAAGCTTATCTCTGCGGAATCAACTGGAGGGAAATGCCTCTGTGGGCGCACTTACTTGTATACGGAAGCTGGATCGTACTCTTTGTTATGATCGTTTACTATATAAGAGAAATCATAAAAACAAAGAATCCGCTATATGATATTTTACAAAACCTGTTGTTCATAAGTTTTATAGCCTTATGCATCGGCTGCAGCTCCATAACCGTAAGACTTGAAATACGGTGGATTTATGTAAGCTACACCGCCGCGCTTCTCTATGTTTGTTATATGTTCGGGAAGCTGGCAGAGGCAAAAACCGCGGAACCAGGCCATTTTCAGGCAGTGGACAACATTAAAACCAATGTGGATAACCGTTCCCGCCGGAGAAAATCGCAAAATTTTCCATCCGGTAATGTTATATGTTTTGCGGTAATGTTTATCCTCTACTGTATTCTCCTGATCCCGGTGGAGCAGCTTTACAGAAGTAATTTCAGAAATATCTTCTTCTTCACAGAGCTTGACAGAGTGAACTCTCTTGCGGATCAGACCATAGGAAAGTACAGCAATTTCCTGGGAGTCCGCCAGACCTATATTTTTTACAATAATTATGGTATGACTGATTTCTACGGTGAGTATTTCTATAAACCCTATGATCCCGAGAAAACCGGTCAGGGATCGGAAGTACATTTTATAAATGATGTGTCGGAGCTTCCGGAGTATACAGCCTATGATAATTCGGTCGTACTTCTTGAAAGTTCCGATCAAAGGGAATATATAGATATAACAGATCAGATATTCGGAAAGGCAGACTGGGATGCCATCACACAAAAGGGATAGCATAAAATCAAATATGGGTTCAGAGGGAAAAGCCCTCAGCTACCATGAGGCGATAAATGAAGCGAGGACACAAAGCCCTGTCTATAAAGTATGGAGCAGCACAGTGATGCTCCTCCCGTTTTTGGGGACAGTCTTTCTTTTATGGTATATAAAAGGAGCATCCATCGATGTAGTGTATTCTGATTATATAAGGCTTATAAACAGCTATCTCCCGGATACCCTGGCAAAGGAAAGCTTTATGGTGCCGGACATACTTACCCGTATCCCGGTCACCTACCTGATAAGATGGTTTAATGTCACCTTTTTATCTTATTCTGTGGACTTTGACAGAGTGCTGGGCATATTGGGAGTGCTCCTCATGATGATTTCCGTGAGCCTCTATATAAGAAGAACGCGGCTCAATGTGTTTTCCGTACTTGCACTTATGGTAGTGGGCTTCAGCCTTAACAAGTGGGAGCTTCTCCTTAATGGTTCGGGCTACCCACATTTCCTGAGCTACGGACTCTTCTTTTATAACTACTATATTCTGGAAAGAGTTTTTACAGGTACCAAAAAGAAATATGACGATGTGCTTCTGACTGTGCTTCCCTATATAGCCCTTCTGGTTGCGGGACCCTACATAGTACAGTACTGTGCAGCTCTTATTACGGTAGCTTTCTACATGCTGGTGATAAAAAACCGGAATGTGGACAGAAGCCGCATCCCTATATATGTTATAACCACAGCCATACCGGTGCTAATGTTTCTGTGGAGCAATTCCATGGCAAGATATGAATACGCAGGAGCCGCTGATGTGACACTTATGGAAGTGCTGACAGAGCAGACCGGCTTCACGGTTCACTTTATACTTAACGGTTTTGCATCTGAAGTGATGGATGGTTCCTGTCTCGAATCAATGCTGGGACTCGGTGCCATAGACTACAGTGAGATATATCTCACCGGTGCACTTGTGGTTGCAACCTATTTTATAGCATTTATACTGTTCTTCAGGAAAGGCATTTACAGAAAAACAGTATTTCCGCTTATACTTATGGTCAGCGGACTTAGCAGCCATGCACTGGTATTTTTATCGAGATATATTTTTCTTACAGAGATTTATGCCTGGCAGAGCAGATATTCACTCCAGTATATGCCGGGAGTCCTTGGGCTCATAATGATCTATGGCCTTCTGTTTACGGACTGGTATGAAAAATATCTGGTATACAGACATAAAGAGAAAAGA
>JAILDF010000044.1 GCA_024689585.1 Oribacterium sp. | reverse complement strand
GATAATAGTAGGTATCAGCATGCCCGATCAGCAGCTTGAGAGGTGGAACCGGGACGGAGCCTTCTTGAAATCGGAATTTGAAAAATACGGTTATGAGGTTATACTTTCCTATGCTGATAATCTGATAGATAAGCAGATCAGAGAACTTCGGAATATGATAGATGAAGGGGTGGACCTCGTTGTGGTATCTGCCATAGACGGAGGAACTCTTACATCAGTGCTGGATGAGGCATCTCAGGCAGGCGTCAAAGTTATTGCCTATGACAGACTTCTCATGGATACGGATATGGTTGATTACTATGTGTCTTTCGACAATTACATCGTGGGGGAGCTTCAGGCAAGATATGTTATAGACGCACTTAAGCTTGATGCTTCTGATGAAACCAGGAATATAGAGATTGTGACCGGAGATCCTGTAGATAATAATGCACGTTATTTTTATAACGGAGAGATGGATACTCTGGCTCCTTATTTTGAGAAAGGTAAGCTTAATATAGTCTCCGGACAGAAGGATTTCTATGTGACAGCTACAGGAACCTGGTCTACTGAGATTGCACAGCAGCGTATGCAGATCATTTTGAATTCATATTATAAGCACAACAGGCTCGATGCAGTAGTATGTGCCAATGACTCCACTGCCTTAGGAGCTGTTAATGCTATAAAAAGTGACTACTCTCAGAACAATAAAGTGATTGTTACGGGACAGGACGCCGACGTGGATAATGTTTATAATATACTGTCCGGGAATCAGAGTATGACAGTATTTAAGGCGCTGAAAAACGAAGCTATAGTGACGGTTGATCTGACAAGGGCTGTTCTGGAGGGGGATTCCCCGGATGAGAAGCTGATAGAAGAGAGCGGTTGGGATTTTGAATGCAGATATGATACCACAAGCTACAACAACGGAAGAAAAAATGTGAAATCATATCTGCTTATCCCCAAGGTTTTGGATAGCAGCAATATTAAAAAAGAACTCTTTGATACCGGCTATTATACCTATGATTCAGACGGAAATATCGTTCCGGGAGAATAGATGGAAACCATTTCGTCCATTTTCCTTAGTGACATATAGGGCCTTGTCTGCATATTCCATCACTTCATTTATATCATCCACATCTTCGGGATAAAGTGCACATCCAAGGCTCACTGTTATTTTGATCGTACCTATACTGGTCTCAAAGTCATCTTGCATTCTGCTGACTATTTTTTCGCAGATGCGGATGACTTTTTCTTTGTCAGGTTTTGAGATTATGGCTGAGAATTCATCTCCTCCGAGTCTGGCAAATGTGATATTTCTTCCTGAAAATTCTTTTAATCTTTCAGCGACACCGGCAAGGATCTCATCACCAACCTGATGTCCTTTTGTATCGTTTATTCCCTTGAAATGATCCACGTCCATCATGATTATGCCGTAAGATTTTTTGGATTCTACGGCTTTGGAAATTTTCTCGGTGATGAATGTTCTGTTAGGCAGCTGGGTCAGATAATCTGTTCTGATAAGTTTGTACCTTCTTCGGTTACTGCCAAGAAGAAGTCCTATGACTATGACAAGAAGCAAGGCAGTCAGCATCACAAGATTACTGACAGTGGAATTATCCCGGTAAAATGTTGTAAATGTCTGTCGCTCATTCAAAACAACTGAACCAATGGGAAGATCTTTGCTTTTCAGATTGAAGATATCCATCTGTCCCTGTTCAAAAAATGGAGTAGATATTGCGCTTGTAACTAATGGCAAGGAATCAGGATCTTCACCAAGAAGGATTTTTCTCGCCATACTTCCGGCTATGAGACCTGCATCATAATAGGAATAGGACAGACCGCCAAGCACGCCATGCTCTATATTGGCAGAGCCCACCCTGAATATCGGTACATTTGTTGTATTTTCAGAAATAAAGCTTGCAGCAGTCTGAAGGGGATATAGATTGGACTCACCATCGATTGAAAAATCCAGAAATAATAGGATATCGTCTTCTCCAAGTTCGTGCAAAACATCTTTGATACCATCAGCTGTGTAGTATGAAGTATTGATGATTCTTGTTTTAAGATCAGGATGAGCATCCTTAAACTTCATAAATTCCACAAAATCGCCCTGTCCTGATATTGTGGCATCAACTATGGCAACCAATGTTTTTCTGTCAGGAAAGAGCTCCTGCATAAGCTTGTAATTTCCTTCTATATCTATTACCTCTGCAATACCGGTAACTCCGGGAAGATTAGAAGTAGTCATGGCTTCCGTGGTGTTATTTACGCCAAAAAAAACAACAGGTTTATTCTTTAACAAGGTTTTTCTATGATTATTTAAGAATCTGAGAGCCTGATCATCCGCCAGGGCGATAAGATCAAAATCTCCACCGGCAGATATCTTATAAGAAAGATAATCCCTGAAATTGTCAATATCCTCAGCGCGATAGTAGTACTCTGTATCCATGAATTCATAATCAATCTGATAGTTCAGTTCTTCCAGTCCCGCTTCAAATCCACTGAGTTCATCCGGTACCACTGCATTGGAGAACCCATAGGAAGATATGAACAGAATACGATACTGATGCTCGAAATCGTCAGAAGCATAAACAACGCTAGAAAAAGTTTCGAACAATAGACAAAAAAATATGATAAATAAAGAGAATAATCTTATTTGTCTACATTTAAGATTCATGGAGCCGAATTCCTTATTTTTGAAAATCAATTTTGGGACTATACATACATATAAATTATAAGGTAAAATCGCATAAAATAACAGATAGCTATGGGACATCGATTTAAATAGCGGAACTGAAAAATTATTATTTTTTTGTTAAAATTAAAGATTTTTAAATGTATTTAAAATATTTTCGCAAAATTACAAATTCTGTCCCCGATTTAATGGATTTTTTGATAACTCATTTGATATATTATCACTGTAAGATTGTGTGACGGAGGATATCATGAGCGAGAATTCTAATGAAAAGAGAAAAAAAGCCCCTAGTAAGGTGGACAATGTGTTCGTAATCCAGATTTTAGATCAGGAGCATGGCACATGGCAGGGACGCGTTACTTGGGCGGATCGTAACAAGACTAAATATTTTCGCTCGGCTCTTGAGCTTATCAAATTAGTTGAAGGCGCTCTGGGTTCATCAGATTTTGAGATTGGATTTGATGATGAGTCAGAGGAGTTGAGTGAGCAGGCATCTTTGGTAGGTGATGGCCAGGATGTTGATGCAGATTAAGTATTAGTCTTTCAAAGTATATTTGACGTTACACGAGTTCGTGTTTTTAAAGAGGTCCGAAAGGGCCTCTTTATTATTATGTGTTTTTAGAAACAGTTCAGCCGGTGGACCATGAGGACGGGGTTGGTGGACTGTTTCTGTTTTTAAGGGTATATTTGGAATAACTAACTTATATACTTGACATTCGTTGGTTTAGTCTGTATTATTTCCATAACACTTTAGTGTGATAAATTGGTAGAGCGATAAAGCTGTTTTTACCGATTGATTTATCAGATTATTTTTTCAAAACTACATAGTTATAGAAGAAAAAACTTTCAAATAGCGGTATAATCAACAGGTGATTACCACACAGAATGGAGATAAAGATGTCTGTATTTTTTAACTCGATATATAAAGAACTGGAGCCTTACACACCGGGAGAGCAGCCACAGGACAAAAAGTATGTGAAGCTCAATACAAATGAGTCTCCATTTCCACCTGCCCCGGGAGTTATAAAAGCTGTGAATGAAAGTGAAGCGATGGATTTAAGACTATATTCCGATCCTGAGCTTAAACCCCTGAAGGCACAGCTTGCCGAGACATTTGCCATTACAACAAATAATGTCTTCATAGGAAACGGTTCAGATGAGGTTTTAAATTATGCCTTCATGGCCTTTTGTGAAGACGGTATCGCTTATCCGGATATCACCTACAGCTTCTATAAGGTAATCGCCAATCTTAATCAGCTTGAATCAGATATCAAACCACTTAACAGCGATTTCACAGTTAATGTAGAAGCTTTCCTGGGAGCAAAAAAACCGGAGGGTAGTTACGAAGGACTGGGCAAAAGCATTGTCATCGCAAATCCCAATGCACCAACCGGAATAGCCATGAACCTAGAGGACATTTCCAGGATCTGCGAGGCAAACAAAGATCACATGGTAATCATAGATGAAGCCTACGTGGATTTCGCAGAAGAAGGAACTTCCGCAGTAGCTCTGGTTCCGAAATACGAAAACCTCCTGGTGGTGCAGACCTTCTCAAAATCAAGATCACTTGCAGGAGCAAGAGTCGGATTCGCCATAGGAAGCGAAGCCATCATACAGGATCTTGAGACCCTGAGAAACTCCAACAACCCCTACAACGTAAACCGTATTTCCACGAAATGCGCAGTAGAGGCACTGAAGGACACAGAATATTTTGAAAAGAACTGCAAAATCATAAGAGAAAACAGGGCTTACGCAAAAGCTGAACTTGAAAAGCTTGGTTTCAATGTTTTACCATCGCAAACCAACTTCCTCTTCGCAGAAAGCGACAAAATAGAAGGCGGCGCCCTCTACAAAGCCCTTAAAGACCGCGGAGTCCTGGTCCGCCACTTCACCACACCAAAAATCTCTAACTTCAATCGCATTACCGTCGGTTCTAGGGAAGAGATGGACATACTAATTGGAAACATCAAAGCTATATTAAGTGAATGCTGATTCTATCCGTATTCATCAATCATTATCTTTTGTATATTTAGAAACAACGTAGGAAAATGGTCGGAATGTGTGCCAAGGGTTGCGAGTTGAAAGAACAGACTGATTGAAATGTACGACCCAGATGCACATACCTGTGCAGTTGGGGCGTACATTTCAATCAGTCTGTACTTTCAATCGAGTGGCCCGGCGCGCATCCGAACATTTTCCGGACGGATTTAACAGGAGCAATTATGAGAACAGCAGAAATCAACCGCGTAACCAATGAAACCGACGTAAACCTCTGGCTTGACCTGGACGGCGACGGCAAAGAATCCGAAATCAAAACCGGCATCGGCTTTTTCGACCATATGATGACACTCTTCAGCAGACACTCAGGCATACAGATGAGTCTCACATGTGAAGGAGACACCTGGGTAGACGACCATCACAGCGTCGAAGACATTGGCATAACACTGGGAGAAGCCCTGAAGGAAGCTCTCGGCGATAAGAAAGGCATAAAGCGCTACGCAAGCCTGACCCTTCCCATGGACGAAGCACTGGTTCTGGTTTCTGTTGACATCAGCGGTCGCGGCGGTTTTTACGGAGACGTGACATTCCCGACGGAAAAGATCGGTACATTTGACACACAGCTCGTGTCCGAATTCATGACAGCCTTTGCTGCCAATGCCGGAATCACGTTACACATTCGCCTGATCACAGGTTTTAACAGCCACCACATAGCGGAAGGCTGCTTCAAGGGACTTGCCAGGGCATTAAGAGAAGCGATTTCAGTTGACGAACGCTTCGGCACCGACATTCCCAGCACCAAGGGGGTACTTGCTTAATGATCACAGCTAAGTTAAACAGTTTATATGAGAAGTATGGCTACCGTCAGTTTAAGATGACGAAGTTTGAGCCCTACGATCTCTATGCAGATAACAGGGATTTCCTTAAATCCAATCAGCTCATAACCTTTACGGATCTTGACGGTTCGCTTCTGGCTCTTAAGCCCGACGTGACCCTCAGCATCATTAAGTCTAATCTGGGCGGCGAGGAGAAGGTTTACTATAACGAAACAGTTTACCGCCCTAAGGACGATCACTACAGAGAGATTCTTCAGTCCGGTATTGAGTGCATCGGAAAGATTGACTCATACAGTGAGGCGGAGGTTATCGCCCTTGCGGCAAAGTCCCTGCAGCTGATCTCCGACAAATTTGTGATCCGTATTTCGGACGCAGCTTTCCTGAGGCAAATGTTTGAGACCATGGGGCTTAGTGAAACAGCCCAGGCAGAAGCCCTTAAGCTTTTCTCCATGAAGAATGCTGCCGGCTTTGACGCTCTGGCATCACAGGGAAAGATCACTGAGGCAAGTGCCAATACTTTAAAGAGCATGGTGGATCTTTATAAGCCCTTCAAGGAGGGTGTGGCAGAACTCAAAAAGTACGCCATTTCCAATATTTCCGCCAGGATGGCAGAGCACTTATCACAGCTTGCCGCTATTTTTGAAAGCTTCGGTGTTCTTGAGTCCATATACCTTGATTTCTCACTTGTTAACTCCATGGATTACTATAACGGAATCATTTTCCAGGGAGCGGTTGCAGACATTCCGTTTACCATATTGTCCGGAGGAAGATATGATAAGCTTCCGGAAAAGATGGGTAAAGCTTTCGGTGCCATCGGCTTCGCATTAGACCTTGACACAGTAGGAAACTATCTCACAAAGGTTACGGGATATGATGTTGATTATCTCATCACCTATGACGGCGAAGCAGACTCTTCCGCAAAGGTGGCGGCTGTCATCGAGACCTTCAATCATGCCGAATTTAAAGTGCGGACTGTGAGAATAGACGAAGTGGATCACATGGAGCATAAGATAAGGGCACGAAAGATTCTTACATTAAAAGAAGCAGAAAAGGAGGCGGCTGAAAGATGATTAATATTGCATTGGCAAAGGGCCGTCTCGGAGAAAAGACTTATTCAATGATGGCGGCTGCTGGTTTTGATTGCCCGGCTATCCTTGAGAAAAACCGAAAGCTCACCTTTGAAAATCCCGAAAAGGGAGTGAGATATTTCTGGGTTAAGCCGTCGGATGTGGCGATTTATGTAGAGCGAGGCGCTGCTGACGTGGGAGTTTGCGGCAAAGACATTCTCCTTGAGTACGATCCGGATTTATATGAACTTCTGGACCTCGGGATAGGCAAATGCAGGATGTGCGTGGCCGGGCCCAAGGATTTTTATGACAATGAAGAGCGCACTCTGAGAGTAGCTACGAAGTTTTCCAATGTTGCCAGGACCTACTACGAGTCCATCGGCAGAGACATTGACATCATAAAGCTGAACGGCTCCATAGAGATCGCGCCGCTTCTTGGTCTCAGCGATGTCATCTTCGATATCGTGGAGACGGGCGGAACCCTGAGAGAGAACAATCTGGAGGTTCTGCAGGAGGTTGTGCCGGTCAGCGCCAGACTTGTGTGCAATAAGGTAAGCTTCCAGTTTAAGCATGAGGAAATCATACGACTGCGCGACGGTCTCGGAAATATCGTGAAGAGCGGTGAAGAGGTGCAGACTATAAAGCTTGAGCACTAATCGTCACGTTCTATAAACGGATCCACTGCTCATAGAATCCACAGGGATTCCTACATCTATTATTGGTTGAATGTCATATTTAGTAAACGTTACATGATCAACGGTTATGAATAAACGTCCGGGGAGGAGACAGAATGATCAAGATTTTTGAAATGGGAAAGATCAGGGACGAAGAGATCTTTGCCAGATTTGAACCAACTTCAAGCGTTGAAGATATAGTAAAGGACATCATCGCTAATGTCAGAAAGAATGGCGACGAGGCATTAAAGGAATACAGTTCAAAGTTTGATCATGTGGACCTTACGGATTTTCAGGTGAGTGAATCTGAAATCGAAGCCGCTCTCAAGCAGGTTGAGCCGGAGTTTATAAAGGTCCTGGAAGAGGCTGCAGAAAATATTAGTGCTTTCCATGAGAAGCAGGTGAGAAACAGCTTCATCATGGCTGACAAGCCGGGAGTCATCCTTGGACAGAGGGTGATCCCGCTTGAGAAGGTAGGACTTTATGTCCCCGGCGGCACTGCAGCTTATCCTTCAACAGTTCTCATGGATTCCATCCCGGCTAAGATCGCGGGAGTTGAAGAGATAGTTATGGTGACCCCTCCCAATAAGGAAAGTTCTGTGAATCCATACATCCTTGCTGCAGCTCATGTTGCCGGCGTCGGAAGAATCTTCAAGATCGGTGGTGCACAGGCGGTGGCAGCATTAGCCTACGGAACTGAGTCCATACCGAGAGTCGACAAGATCGTGGGTCCGGGTAATGCTTTCGTTGCAGAAGCCAAGAAGCAGGTTTTCGGTCAGGTGGGAATCGACATGATTGCGGGACCTTCAGAGGTTCTGGTGCTTGCC
>JAILDF010000025.1 GCA_024689585.1 Oribacterium sp. | reverse complement strand
TGGGTAAAGGCTTCTACCTCTATCACCTTTTTCCCTTCCACAGTCTCACCGAGAAAGTAGCCTGACAGAACTGCTATAAGTTCAGAATCAATTCCGCTTTCTTCCTTATCATCATTTCTGACAATATAATAAAAATCCCCGTCCAGATCCGTATCATAGTTCGTATGATCTGCGAGATTACATTCATTGACAAGCTCACATACAGCGGCTCTGTCATTATTTTCCAATTCTTTAAATAATTCAGCTTCCATAGAATGGATTATAACAAACACATTAACAAAATTCCACCGGGATGGTTCTCGTCGATGAGAACTATCCCCGGTGGATACGGTTCTGTTGTCCCGAAAATCATCATTTTTTGACACCTACAGCCCATTATGATAAAATACATAAGCCTTTATAGAAATCAGTTAAAAGGAGATATCATGGAGAAGATATACAAAACTATGAGAGATACCGGAGCAGGCTCAATAGCTCTCGGAATAGTGATCCTTGTTGCGGGAATTACAGTAGGCATTATTTCAATCATCAACGGAACCATACTTTTAAAGCGTAAGAACGAACTCACTTTCTAAATATGGCAAAGCATTCAACCAGAAACCAGAAGATTGGTTGGATCCTTTTCGTACTTTATCTGGCTGCTCTTCTTTATCTCATGTTTTTCTCTGAGATGGAACAGAGAGGAGTAGGCGCAAAAACAGAATACACCTATAATCTCACACCCTTTGTAGAGATCAGCAGATACCTTTTTTCCGGAAAGCAGATAGGGCTGAGAGGAGTTTTACTGAACCTCTACGGAAACATTCTCGGCTTTATGCCCTTTGGTTTTATACTGGGTGTGATCAGCTCAAGATGCAGGGAGCATTGGTACAATGCCGTGATCTGTACTTATCTCCTGAGCTTCGGTATCGAGATGATCCAGCTTGTACTGCGTGCAGGAAGCTGTGATGTTGACGATATCATACTTAATACTCTGGGAGGCACTTTAGGTTATGCTGTTTTCTGTTTTGTGCAGCACATAAGAAAAGTAAATTATTTTAAACGTCATCCGGAAAGACGTCATGGATCCAGAGGCATTTAGTGGCTAATAAAAAAAGATTTAATTATATACGTAAAAAGATTGTACCCGGCACGTGGTTCAGAGTGATGACCGCAATACTATCCTTTGTTTTACTTGTGTCCTGTATCGTGATCTCCACCTGTATGGAGGGACAGGGGCCATTGTATATCGGCGCCCTGGGCATAAGTTCCATCATTATGGCTGTTTACACAGTTTTTAATTCCATGGTTTTTGACAAGGATCCCGAGTGTAATTACATACCTTTATATGTTGCAGGTATCGCAGCAGGAATCATAGTGATCCTATGGGTCATCCTGCTTCTTTTAGGTTTGTTTTTTTGAGGTAATATGGAACGATATAACGATGCTATAGAGCGCATCAGAGAAATCCCGGAAGAAAAGGCTGTGCCGGAAACTTTCCGGGATTATTTCATTACATGCGCCAGATTCATCATAAAGCTTGATGATTTTATAAAAGAAACTGAACATACAGATTTGTCCGGATATTCCTTTTCGGAAGACAGCCATGCCGGTTGCGGCGGAAACATTGACTTTCGTAAGTGGAATCAGCTGCTGTATGAGGATATGGTAAGGGATTATGAGAACTCGTACCTTAATCCGGCTTACGCTGAAAAGAAGCTTTCTCCCTATGGAAATATCCTTTCGGTTCTTCTTATGGAAATCGAGAACCTTATTCAGAGTGCCTATGAGAAGGATCTTTTTGATATAACAAATGTGCTGGAAACCTTTATTCAGGTATATTGCCTTTTCACCTCTGATTACAGAGATTTAGATGCTAATGCTGACGCACAGTCACTTCCCGAGGTTCAGACAGTAAAGGATGTTCTGTATTCCTATGCTTACGACTACTCCATGGACTTCCTGAAGAAGCAGATGGACAGACAGTTTATATCTTCAGACACCTATACGAAAAAAGTCCTGTCATCACATGATTTTAAAAACGTTGATGACATATATCTTTATGGAGCTTATATATCAGATACAGCATACAAATCCGCTGAGTTTGCCGCATCTCTCACAGATGATGAGGTGGACCGGATGGCTTACACCTGGTACAAAGGCTTTAAAGACGGCTTTTTGAGCCAGGGAAAGCCCTATGATAAAAAATCTCTTATAGAGTTTAGATTCCATATAGGTTTCGAAAGAGTGGTAAAACGTGCAGCGGAATACTTTAAGGAAGATGGTTATGATTACACTGTTCCGATTAGATCATCTCACTTCCTTACCAGATCCCCCCAGGGAGCAAACTTCCTTTATGAGAGCCCCAACCGGCAGATGGACTATGATCACAGCTATGATCTTTCACTTGTAATGGGGGATCGCATAGCATCCCGTATGCTTGAGGAAACGGATCTGATATTCCGTTCCTATGATTCGGAGATAAAACGTTATGCCGGGCCCGTTGTTATGGAAACCTTTGGAGAGCCCGGGTTCGAGCCCGTGGAGAAGTCCGGGAAGCTAAGCTTCAATGATCATCAGAAAGAGGTTTACGGAAGATACAGAAGCGACCTTCAGAATATCGTATATAAATATATAGATGCCGAGGAACGTTCCTTCACCATCATTGCATGGCCCCTGCCTACCATCGGACCTGATTTTCAGGAAATCTTCCGGGAGACAATTGCCATCAACACTCTGTCATCGGAAACCTATATGCCGGTACAGGCAAAGCTTATAGACGCTCTCGATAAAGCGGATTACGTGCTTGTGAAAGGCCGTGGAAATGATACCGACATGAAGGTGATGCTTCATCCCCTTACAGATCCCGGGAAACAGTCAAACTTTGAAAACTGTCTGTCCGATGTAAACATTCCTCTCGGGGAAGTATTTACATCCCCTGTACTTACAGGCACAGAAGGTATACTTAACGTTAAATCGGTATTTATCGGCGGCATACAATTCCATGACTTAAGGATAGTTTTCGAGAACGGAAGAGTGACTGATTACAGCTGTAAAAACTTTGAGGATCCGGAAGCCTCAAAAGCACTTATCCGCCGCGTGATCTTCGGAGAGAAGGAAAACCTTCCCATAGGAGAGTTCGCCATCGGAACAAATACTCTTGCCTACAAAATGATCGATAAATACGGGATCGGTGCAAGGATGCCCATCCTCATTGCAGAGAAAACAGGACCTCATTTTGCCGTTGGCGATACCTGTTACTCCTTTATTGAGGAAATGCATCTTTTTAACCCTGACGGAAAAGAGCTCATCGCCAAAGACAACGAGTGCTCCATCCTCAGAAAAACAAATCCCGATAAAGCATATTTTGCCGTTCATACGGATATAACAATCCCGTATCATGAACTTGAGTCCATAGAGGCTGTTACCGGTAAGGGCGAACATATATCCATCATTTCCGGCGGACGATTCGTTCTGGACGGCACGGAGGTACTGAATGCTCCACTTGACGCTTAAAGATTTTGACCTGACTGCCATAGCAGAATCGGGCCAATGTTTCCGCATGACTTCCGTGGGAAACATTAACGAAAAATATCCCGTATATAAAATCGTAGCCTCAGGCAAATGTCTTCTTATCTCAAGAGACCCTGAAGGTGACGAGGATATGTATCTCGCAAGCTGCACCGAATCTGAGTGGGAGGAATATTATAAACATTATTTCGATCTCACAACAGATTACGAAAGCTACAGAAGCTATGCAGATCCTTCAGATGAATTTCTGAAATCCTGCATGGATTATGGAACCGGCATCCGTATACTTAATCAGGATCCCTGGGAAATGCTCATAAGCTTTATCATTTCTCAGAGAAAATCCGTGCCTGCCATACGTACAACAGTTGAAAAGCTTTGTGCTCTTGCAGAAGAGGAATGCTTTATTGACAGCTCTGAGTGGCATGCATTAGCCCCCGGAATACCGGAAAATACAACATATTATCCTTTTCCCGATGCAGAGACTCTGGCAGGACTTGATGATCGGGAGATAGGCTCCACCGGAACGGGCTACCGTACCGGTTACATAATGGAAGCCGCAAGAAAGGTGACAACTGGAGAGATTGACCTAAAAGCACTTTCCGAAGCTTCCGATGAGGTGCTCCTGGAAGAATTATTGAAGATTCACGGAGTCGGTATAAAGGTTGCCTCCTGTACAGCCCTTTTCGGCTTTCACAGATTATCTCTTTGTCCGGAGGATGTGTGGATGAAGAGAGTAAAAGAGCAGTTTTACAGAGGAGAATGGCCGGAAAGCTATAAGCCTGTCCTCGGAGTGCTCCAGCAATATATGTTCTACTATGCAAGACTCGAACATGAAAAAGACAAAATAAAAAGAACCGGAAGAGAGAACCAATGACCAGAAAAAAGCATGGTGGATTACGGTTTTTAACCGTAATCGCCACACTGACAATTTTAATATGTAACCTCATCACGCCACTTAGTGCCATTAAAGCGTACGCAGCATGGAACTTTCCGTATGTGGAGATCAATGCTGAGGCCGGCATCGTTATGGACGCAGATACGGGAGCTGTGCTTTTTCAGAAAAATGCACATACAAAAGAGTATCCTGCATCCATCACAAAGGTCCTGACCGCACTGGTAGTGCTGGATAATTGCAAACTTGATGATTTGGTCACCTTTTCCCATGACGATGTTTACAATGTTGATGCAGGATCCTCCAACGCCCAGATAGAAGAAGGGGATACACTTTCGGTTGAAGACTGTCTCCACGCACTTCTTCTGAAATCTGCCAATGAGGCCGCCAATGCCCTTGCCTGTCATGTCGCAGGCTCCAGGGAAGCATTTGCGGAACTGATGAATCAGAAAGCTGCAAAGCTTGGATGCACAGACAGCCATTTCACAAATCCTTCAGGTCTTTTTAACGAGAATCACTATACCAGTGCCTATGACATGGGTCTTATAGGCATAGCTGCCATGAAAAATGAAGCCTTCATGGAGATCGATTCACACCTTTCCTATAAGCTGGAAAGCACCATCCGTAATCCGGATGGTTATACGGTTTATATGGAACACAAAATGCACCGTGATGATACAAAGTACTCCGACAACAGAGTCATTGCAGGAAAAACCGGTTATACCATGGATTCCGGCAATACTCTCATCACCATGGCCAGTGAAAACGACAGAAATCTTGTAGCCGTTGTTCTTAAGGATAAGAACCCTGCTCACTATACCGATACAAAAGCCATGCTTGACCTCGGTTTCTACAGTACGGAAAAACAGCCTCTGGATCCATCACTCTTCAACAAAGAGGATATAAAGAACCGTCTGATCGCAGATACTATTGTGGATTCCGGATGCACAGCTTCAGACCTTTCCGTAAAGGAACCCATGTATGTGTCATTACCGGTCGGCTCCTCTCAGGAAGGACTTACCTACAGACTGAACTATAACCTGCCGGATTATGTTTCCGCACACACCATAGCTGAAATAGAATATCTTGCAGACGGTCTCCCCGTGGGAAGATATTCTATCGAAAAAGAACCGACAGTCGCCATAGAAACCAGCTCTCAGGAATCCTCCGCTGCGGACGAACAGCCTAAGGAAGCCCTGACCTCCATAAGTGTGACCGCAATTGCCGGCGTTGTCGGTGTTGCCATTTTAGCCACATTCGCCGCTCTCGGCATTAAACGTGTAAGAGATTCCCGAAAGATGGCCAGATACATGCATGACCGCCGCACCGAACGCCTCAAAGACATTGACATGTCCGAAGAGGAATTCATGGAGGTCCTTCAGATCCGCCGATCTCAAAAGAACCAAAACCACAACAACAATAATTATAATTCCAATAACAACAATCGTTACGACCACCTCGACCATAACAGCTCAGTTAACCGCAAAAACATCAGCCGTGGCCGTAAGGATCACAGAATGTAAGTATAAACTCAACAATTCAGCCGGGCATGTTTTTGCCGTAATAGGAAAAAAACAAGCTATGATTCTACTTTTTAGAGTTAAATTAATACCAAAAAGACTTGAAATCCCAGCGATACATATTAATTATTGTATTAAGAATGACTACATATCCGAATTCAAGTCTTTAAGTCAATTAACTGGAACTGGACAAATGACTTATAATCACAATATTTAAATATGAGTCAAAATAGAATCCATTTTATATGACCTATATTCCAAAAAACAAATAATAGGTCAAGAACCTCATCCCTTGCATTTTCGTCCGGCTTGATATAACATATAGGGGACAGCAACGGAGCTGCCGCGCATGCGGTAGCTCCGTTTTTTTTGCGCCAAGACATAACCCGCAGTTGTCATAAATATTCTATCATTAACATTGAGTAATATTTTAGCCTTAAATATGTTGAAATAATCCTTAAAAGTGATAGAATAATCACAAATGTGTGTACATGGAATACACTTGTTTTTCCACCACGGACAAAACAGTGAAAATGTACTAAAAAACATTACAGATATAAGCCGACAGAATACCAGATAAAAAAACTGCTTATATCGACTTTTGACTGATATGTCATTACTAAGGAGGGAAGTATGAAACTGAAGAAAATCTTAGCATTAGGTCTTGCTGCAGCTATGACTGCATCACTTGCTGCCTGCGGCGGAGCATCATCCGGCGGAAATTCAGGAAGCGGTGCAAGTGCAGGCGGAGACGTTATCAAGATCGGTGTATTTGAGCCTACAACCGGTGAGAACGGCGGCGGCGGATTCCAGGAGGTACTTGGTATCCGTTATGCAAACGAAACCCACAAGACAGTAAAGATCGGTGACAAGGAGTACACCATCGAGCTTGTAGAGGTAGATAACAAGTCAGATAAGACAGAGGCCGTAAACGCAGCCAACAAGCTTATGGGCGAGAAGGTTTCTGTAGTTATCGGTTCCTACGGTTCAGGTGTTTCTATCGCAGCCGGACAGATCTTTGCAGATGCCAAGGTTCCTGCCATCGGATGCTCATGTACAAACCCTCAGGTTACTCAGGGCAATGATTACTACTTCAGAGTATGTTTCCTTGATCCGTTCCAGGGTACTGTAATGGCCAACTACGCTATGCAGAACGGATATAAGAGCGCAGCTATCCTTACACAGCTCGGTGATGACTATTCATCAGGTCTCGGTTCCTACTTCAAGACAGCTTTCACAGAGCTCGGCGGAACAGTAGTTGATGAAGAGCAGTTCCAGACAAACCAGACAGATTTCAAGGCAGTTCTTACAAACATAAAGGCTGCAAATCCTGACGTTATCTTTGCTCCTTCATCCATCACAACAGCACCGCTTATCATCAAGCAGGCAAGAGAGCTTGGAATCACATCTCTTCTCGCTGCAGGTGATACATGGGAGAACTCAACCATCATTGAGAACGCAGGTGCCGACGCAGAGGGCGCTGTTCTTTCAACATTCTTCGATGAGGCAGAACCTGCCAATGCAGAAGCCGAGTCATTCATCAAGGGCTTCAAGGAGTACTTAAAGGCAAATGATCAGTCAGATATCATCCCTGCAGTATCAGCTCTCGGATATGACGCTTACCTTGCAGCATACAATGCCATCGAGAAGGCACAGTCAGCAGACGGCGAGGCTATCAAGGAAGCTCTCAAGACTGTTTCATTTGACGGTGTTACAGGCGCTGTTTCTTTCAACGAAGAGGGTGACGCAAACAAGGATATGGCATTCATCAAGACCGTTCAGGATGGTACATTTAAGTTCCTTACAACCACAACCATTAACGGCTGATCATAAAATAGTTTGTTGATGGAAACCGGTTTTCTCCGGAGATCCGGTTTCCCATATTCATTCAAACTTAGATCAGTCTCTGAAAGTCCTATGAAGGCTTTCTAAACAAAAGCCGCCAGAATCATTCAATCTAAAAGGCGTTATATGAGGGGACATCCTTAAAGATGTCCCTTCAATCTTTGTAAGACCCTATGGTCAAAACAAAATCTATTCTTTCAATAAGGGGAATTGTCTTATGTCTCTTACAACGTTCCTGCAGCAGTGTCTGACAGGTATTTCACTGGGTGGTGCATATGCACTCATAGCCATCGGTTACACCATGGTTTACGGTATACTCAGACTTATCAACTTTGCACATGGTGATATCTTCATGATGGCAGGATACTTCATGGTATTCGCTATGGCATCTTTTCCATGGTTTATAGCCCTTCCGGTTGTTCTCATCGTAACAACCGTTCTCGGTGTGAGCATCGAGAGAGTAGCATACAAGCCGCTCCGTTCAGCACCCAGAATGTCTGTTATGATCTCAGCCATCGGTGTATCATATCTGCTTCAGAATCTTGCAACCTATCTTTTCACAGCGCTGCCAATGGGATATCCTGAGATCCCGGTACTTAAGAAGGTATATCAGCTTGGAGGACTTTCGGCATCCTTTGTTACCTTCCTGACACCGGTTCTCACACTTATTCTTGTATATCTTCTTATGACACTTATCCAGCACACTAAGATGGGTATGGCCATGAGAGCGGTATCAAAGGACTATGAGACAGCTTCTCTTATGGGTATCGATATCAACCGTACTATTTCCATAACATTTGCAATAGGTTCGCTTCTTGCGGCTGTAGGTTCCATTCTTTACTTTACAGACCGTATGACAGTGTTCCCGTTCTCGGGTTCACTTCCCGGAATGAAATGCTTCGTAGCTGCGGTTTTCGGTGGCATTGGCTCCATCCCCGGAGCAGTGGTAGGCGGATTCATCATCGGAATCGGTGAAACAGCACTGGTTGCTGCCGGACAGTCCACCTTCTCAGATGCATTTACCTTTGTTATCCTGATAGTTATTCTTCTTGTCCGTCCTACCGGAATTTTTGGTGAGAAGACTACCAATAAGGTCTAAGGAGGAAAGGATGGGTCCAAACAGAATGATAAATAAAGAAAAAAGAAGGAACTGCATATGCACACTTATCCTTATAGCCGCCGTGCTCGGAATATGTGGTTTTCTTGAGGCAAATAAATACAGCTACAGTTACGCAATTTCCATCATTGAAAGATCCATGGTTTACGCAGTTGTTGCGGTTTCCATGAATCTGGTCAATGGTTTCACCGGTCTGTTCTCACTTGGACAGGCAGGCTTCATGGCACTTGGTGCTTATGTAACAGCTATTTTTACTATCCCTGTAAGTCAGAGAGCTTCTGTATATTATATTTCCGGAATAAATCCTGTCATTGCAGGAATTCAGCTTCCCATCATCGTGGCGCTGATTCTTGGTGGTCTGGTTGCCGCAGGTGTTGCAGCTCTTATCGGTTTCCCGGTTCTCAGACTCAAGTCTGACTACCTTGCCATAGCAACCCTTGGATTTGCCGAGATCATCCGTGCATGTATCGCTGCACCTCAGTTCGATACCATTACAAACGGATCTTACGGTCTTAAGTCCATTCCCGGATTTACCAATATTTTCCAGCCGTTGGCATTATCAGTGATCTGCATCGGACTTATGGTGCTTCTCATCAACTCTTCCTACGGAAGAATGTTCAAGGCAGTACGCGAGGATGAGATAGCAGCCGAGGCAATGGGTATCAACCTTTTCAAGACCAAGGAGCTTTCCTTCGTTATCTCTTCATTTTTTGCCGGAGTAAGCGGCGGAATGCTCGCCATGTTCATGAGATCAATTGACAGTAAGACCTTCCAGGTTGCCCTTACCTACGATATCCTTCTCATCGTCGTTATCGGTGGTATCGGTTCTGTTACAGGTTCTGTTATCGGAGCTTTCATCGTTACCGCAGGAAGAGAGATCCTGAGATTCTTTGATGAGCCCCTCATGCTTGGAGGAGTTCAGGTACCGCTTTTCAGACCCGGATTCCGTATGGTCATCTTCTCCATACTTCTCATGATCGTAGTTCTTTTCTACAGAAAGGGACTCATGGGAACAAACGAATTCAGCTGGAACGGAATATTTGATTTCTTTAAGCATCCGTTCAAAAAGAAAAGTAAAAAGATGGAGGGCAAGGCATAATGAACGATAACACACAAAATGTCCTCAGCATGCAGAATGTTGTCATGCAGTTCGGAGGCGTAAGAGCCATAGACAATCTTTCGCTTGATGTAAACAAGGGAGAGATCGTTGCTCTCATCGGTCCTAACGGCGCAGGTAAAACAACTGCATTTAACTGTATAACAGGAATCTATACACCTACTTCCGGAATGGTCAGCTTTAACGGTAAGAATCTGAAGGGCAATTCCCCTGACGAGATCACAAGACTCGGTATCGCAAGAACCTTCCAGAACATCAGACTTTTTTCAAACCTTACTGTTTTTGATAATGTTCTCATCGCAAAGCATCTCCGTGCAAAGGATAATGTTTTCACCGCAACACTGAGACTTAACCATGCGGAAGAGAAGCGCATGAGAGAAGAGACTGCACAGCTCCTTAAGGAGCAAGGTCTCTATGAGCTTAAGGATGAGATTGCATCTTCACTTCCTTACGGTCTCCAGAGACATCTTGAGATCGCAAGAGCACTTGCAACCCAGCCTGAACTCCTGCTTCTGGATGAGCCGGCTGCCGGCATGAACCCTCAGGAGACTCAGGAGCTTACTGATTTCATCGTTAAGATCCGTGATCAGTACAAGCTCAGTATCTTCATGATAGAGCATCATATGGATCTGGTAATGCAGATTTCAGAACGCATCTATGTTCTTAATTTCGGAAAGCTCATCGCTCAGGGAACTCCTGATGAGATCCAGAGCAATCCTGAAGTAATCGAAGCTTATCTGGGAGGTTCTGAGGATGCTTAAAGTAGAAAATCTTAAAATAAACTATGGCGGAATCGAGGCTGTTAAGGGTATCAGCTTTGAGGTTCCGGATCATTCCATCGTAACTCTCATAGGAGCAAACGGCGCAGGAAAGTCTTCAACCCTTCGTACAATTGCAGGTCTCGTTAAGGCCAGCGCGGGAACCATCAATCTTGACGGTGAAGACATCACCAACATGCCATCAGCCAAGAGAGTGGGAAAGGGCATCGTGCTTTGTCCCGAGGGAAGAAGAGTATTCCCCGACATGACTGTTCTTGAGAACATAAAGATCGGTGCGTATTTAAGAAACGATGATCTCACAGCGGACATCGAGAATGTTTACAATCTGTTCCCGAGACTTAAGGAGCGTAACTGGCAGCTTGCCGGAACTCTGTCCGGTGGTGAGCAGCAGATGCTTGCGGTTGCCCGTGCTCTTATGTCCAATCCTGAGATCATGATGCTGGATGAGCCTTCCCTCGGTCTTGCACCAATTGTTGTGCAGGAGATATTCTCCATCATCAAGCAGATCAACAAGGAACGTGGCACCACCATCCTTCTCATCGAGCAGAATGCGAACATGGCGCTGAAGGTTGCCGACAAGGCCTACGTTATGGAAACCGGCCGCATCACTCTCTCCGGTACCGGTGCAGAGCTTCTTGCAAACGACGATATCAAGGCGGCTTATCTCGGAAAGAAGAAATAATAATTAAAAATGACATCCAACTTTCCTGATAACAGGGAAGCGGATGTCATTTTTTGATTATTTAATCCATCGGGGACGGTTCTCTCCGGGAGGGACGGTTCTCGCCGGAGAGAACCGTCCCCGTTGGCTTCGCAGAGGAATCCATTACTATTACCTATTGTTTATATAAAAATTCATTTTATGTATATTATTTATATTGTGCCGGAACACGATTTTTGATATTATATTGAAAATTTGAACAATCGGGGGACGGAATGAAGTCCATACATGATTTTATGGACTTAACCTCTGACCTCGTATCATATGAAAAGGAAAGCCTATGATATTTACAAAGATGCAGGGTTGCGGAAACGACTATGTATATGTAAATTGCTTTTCGGAGAAAGTGACGGATCCTTCATCCCTCGCGGTGAAGATCGCCGACAGGCACTTCGGTGTGGGCGGCGACGGACTTATCCTCATCGAGCCCTCCGATAAGGCAGATGCATACATGCATATGTTCAATCTGGACGGATCCGAAGGTAATATGTGCGGCAACGGCATACGTTGCGTAGCGAAATACATATATGATCACGGCATTATTCCCAGTGACCGTGATGAAGCAGTCATCGATACCAAATCGGGACTTAAGAAAATTAAGCTTTATACAGACAACGGTAAAATGACCCACGCGACAGTTGATATGGGTATTGCGAAACTTACTTCCGAGCTTCCTGAAGATATCACTGTTCATGGGATGCGTTTACGTTTTATCGGCATAGACGTCGGTAATCCTCATGCGATTTATTTCCTGTCCGATAATCCTGAGCTTAATGTTTCTAAGGTCTCTGATTTGGATTTTCTTTTATATGGACGTGATTTCGAGACTCATGAAAGGTTCCCCGAGAAGGTGAATTCAGAGTTCATCAGGATCATTTCCCCAACCGAAATTGATTTCAGAGTTTGGGAGAGAGGATCGGGCGAGACATTAGCCTGCGGAACAGGAGCAACAGCATCTGTTGCCGCCGGATGTATGGCAAAGAAGCTTCAGCCTGACACAGAGGTTACGGTTCACCTTATAGGTGGCGATTTAAAAATTAAATATGAATCCGCCACAGGCCGTTGCTTCATGACAGGACCTGCGGTGGAGGTCTTCAGCGGAGATTTCCCCGATTAATTAGATGCAGATTATGATTTCAATCATATCTGATCAATGAAATTGAAATATTCGCGACCAAATTATATATAGGAGATGCATTCACATGCATCTCCATTTATAAGGCTTCGCGACAGATTTTTACAACAAAAGGAGAAACAATGGACGCATTTCTGATTCTTGAAGATGGAACAGTTTTCAAAGGTACGTCGATAGGCGCTGTAAAGGAGGTCATTTCCGAGGTGGTATTCAACACTTCCATGACCGGTTATCTTGAGGTCTTAACGGACCCTTCTTATGCGGGACAGGCAACTGTCATGACCTATCCTTTGATCGGTAATTATGGTATCTGTTACGACGATATGGAGTCGGATCGCCCATGGCTGGACGCATTTATAGTTCGTGAGCTCTCACGTATGCCGTCCAATTTCAGATCTGAAAATACAATCCAGAATTTTTTAAAGAAAAATGATATACCGGGAATCGCCGGAATCGACACCAGAGCCCTGACAAAGATACTTCGTGATAAGGGAACCATGAACGGTATGGTCACCACGAAGCGTTACAAGGGAGAGGAGCTTTCCTCCATCCTTGAAAAGATCAAGGCTTACTCAGTTACAGGTGTTGTTGCGAAGACCACCACAAAGGGAGTTTATGTGGCTCAGGCCCAGAACCCTGACGGCAGTCGATACACAGGCGATAAGGAGCCGAAGAGAGTAGCATTCATCGATGTTGGCGCCAAGAGAAACATTATACGTTCTCTCCAGAGACAGGGCTGTGATGTAACTGTATATCCTGCGGACACAACAGCAGAGACAATACTTAGCCAGAATCCCGACGGCATCATGATCTCCAACGGTCCGGGAGACCCCAAAGAAAATGTTTCCATCATAAAGGAAATCAAAAAGCTTTACGATTCAGATGTACCGATCTTCGCAATCTGTCTCGGACACCAGCTCATGGCTCTTGCCACAGGCGCAGATACCTTCAAGCTTAAGTACGGTCACCGTGGAGGAAACCATCCGGTAAAGGACCTTTCAAACGGCCGAGTATACATCACCTCACAGAACCACGGATATGCAGTTGATCCTAAATCACTGGATCCAAAGGTTTGCGAGGAAGCCTTTGTCAATGTTAATGACGGCACCAATGAAGGCCTTAAGTATGTGGGCAAGAATATCGTTACGGTGCAGTACCATCCGGAGGCTTGTCCCGGACCTAAGGACAGTGCATATCTGTTCGAGCGTTTTATGAAGATGATGGAGGCATGAGAGAATGAAGGACAACAGCATTAAAAAAGTATTGATGATCGGTTCGGGCCCTATAGTTATAGGCCAGGCCGCAGAGTTTGATTATGCAGGAACCCAGGCCTGCCGTTCTCTCAAGGAGGAAGGCATCGAGGTAGTTCTTCTCAACTCAAATCCTGCAACCATCATGACAGACAAGGATATCGCGGATCATGTATACATTGAGCCGCTTACCATAGAGGTTCTTGAGAGACTTATCGAAAAGGAGAAGCCGGATTCCATCCTTCCGACTCTCGGCGGACAGGCAGGTCTCAACCTTGCCATGGCTCTCGACGAGTCAGGCTTCCTTAAGTCCCATAACGTAAGACTTATCGGAACCACAGCTCTCACCATAAAGAAGGCTGAGGACCGTCTCATGTTCAAGGAGACCATGGAGAAGATCAACGAGCCTGTGGCACCTTCAGAGGTTGTTCATTCGGTTGAGGATGGTCTCAGGGTCGCAGAGGAGATCGGCTACCCTGTAGTTCTCCGTCCTGCTTACACCCTTGGAGGCTCCGGCGGCGGAATCGCAGAGAACCGTGAGCAGTGCACCGAGATTCTTGAAAACGGTCTCAGACTTTCAAGAGTTCACGAGGTGCTTGTTGAAAAGTGCATAGCCGGCTGGAAGGAAGTAGAGTACGAGGTTATCCGTGATTCTCTGGGTAATGTTATCACCGTATGTAATATGGAGAACATTGACCCTGTAGGCGTACACACAGGTGACTCCATCGTAGTTGCTCCTTCACAGACTCTCGGTGACAAGGAATATCAGATGCTGAGAACCTCAGCCTTAAACATTATCACAGAGCTGGGAATCACCGGCGGATGTAATGTCCAGTATGCCCTTCACCCGGAGAGCATGGAGTACTGTGTTATCGAGGTTAACCCGAGAGTTTCCCGTTCCTCAGCCCTTGCTTCAAAGGCAACTGGATACCCCATCGCAAAGGTGGCTGCAAAGATCGCTCTCGGCTACACTCTGGATGAGATAAAGAATGCCGTAACCGGAAAGACCTATGCATCCTTCGAGCCTATGCTTGACTATGTGGTGGTTAAGATGCCGCGTCTTCCTTTCGATAAGTTCATTACCGCCGAGCACACTCTGGGAACCCAGATGAAGGCTACCGGTGAGGTTATGGCCATCGCCAACAACTTCGAGGGAGGTCTCATGAAGGCCATCCGTTCCCTGGAGCAGCATGTGGATTCACTTATGTCCTACGACTTCTCAGACCTTGATGACCACGACCTTCAGAAGCTCCTTCACAGAGTTGATGACCGCCGTATCTGGGTTATCGCAGAGGCACTGCGCCGCGGCCACAGCTACCGGGAGATCCACGATATCACAAAGATTGACGAGTGGTTTATAGATAAGATCAAGATTCTCATAGACATGGAGAACCGCTTAAAGAGCGAGTCCATGAACGAGACTTTACTTCGTGAAGCCAAGAGGATCGAGTTCCCGGATAATGTCATCGCCCGTCTCACAGGCTATGAGGAGTCAGAGATAGCTGAGATGCGTGACAAATGGGATATAAAGGCAGCCTTCAAAATGGTTGATACCTGTGCTGCGGAGTTTGAGGCTGAGACGCCTTACTACTACAGCGTTTTCGGTTCCGAAAATGAATCAACCGGTGCCTTCCGTGATCCGGAAAAGAAGAAAAAGGTTCTGGTTCTGGGCTCCGGTCCTATCCGTATCGGCCAGGGTATCGAGTTCGATTTCTGCTCGGTTCACTGTACATGGCAGTTTAAAAAAGAGGGCTATGAAACTATAATTATAAATAACAACCCTGAGACGGTTTCAACAGACTTCGATATAGCAGACAAGCTTTACTTCGAGCCTCTGACACCGGAGGACGTGAAGAATGTGGTTGATATAGAAAAGCCGGATGGAGCAGTGGTCCAGTTCGGTGGTCAGACTGCTATCAAGCTTGCGGATGCCCTTGAGAAAATGGGTGTGCCTATCCTTGGAACCCAGCAGGATGACGTGGATGCTGCAGAGGACCGTGAGAGATTCGATGCCATCCTTCAGGAGACCGGCTGCCAGCGTGCCGCAGGTAAGACCGTATTCACTGCGGAAGAAGCAAAGGAAGCTGCAAACGAGCTTGGCTATCCTGTGCTTGTGCGTCCATCCTACGTGCTTGGCGGCGCAGGAATGCGTATAGCCATCTGTGACGAAGATATCGACGAGTACATCGGAGAGATCAATCAGATCGCCCAGGAACACCCGATTCTTGTAGATAAGTACATCCGCGGAACTGAACTTGAAGTAGATGCAATCTGTGACGGCAAAGACATTCTCATCCCGGGAATCATGGAGCATATAGAGCGTACAGGAATCCACTCAGGAGACTCCATCTCCATTTATCCTCAGAGAAGCCTTACTGCAACCGCAAAGCAGAGAGTCATCGATTACACGGAGCGTCTTGCCAAGGCACTGCACGTTATCGGTATGGTTAATGTTCAGTTCATTGCAGACGGTGACGAGGTTTACATTATCGAGGTTAACCCGCGTTCCTCAAGAACAGTACCTTACATCAGCAAGGTTACGGGAATTCCGATTGTTCCTCTTGCCACAAAGATCATCTGCGGACATACCATAAGAGAGCTTGGCTACGAGCCGGGTCTTCAGAAGGAAGCCGCATACTACGCTATAAAGATGCCTGTATTCTCCTTCGAGAAGATAAAGGGCGCCGACATCAGCCTGGGACCTGAAATGAAGTCAACAGGCGAATGTCTCGGTATCGCAAAATCCTTCAACGAGGCTCTTTACAAGGCCTTCCAGGGTGCGGGAATCCAGCTTCCGAAATATAAGAACATGGTCATCACCGTTAAGGATGAGGATAAGGCGGAAATCGTCCCTATTGCAAAGCGTTTTGAAGCTCTCGGATACCGTATTTTCGCAACCCTCGGAACCCAGAAGGCTCTTTCGGAAGGCGGAGTAAAGTGCTTCCAGGTACGTAAGGTAGAGCAGGAGTCTCCGAACATTCTCGACCTGGTTCTGGGACATGAGCTTGATATAGTCATTGACATACCTAAGGAAGGTGCAGAGGCAGGAAAGGACGGTTTCGTCATCAGAAGAAATGCAGTAGAGACCGGTGTTAATGTTCTTACCGCCATTGATACCGCAAAAGCTCTTGCAACTTCACTTGAAAACAAGTCATCGGAGCTTACTCTTGTGGATATAGCTAAGCTGGATGAGGAAAACTGATATAACGGATAGATACTTGCTTCAGCCTCGGAAACAAGCTTCTTCGGGCTGAAGAATCTCGAAAAGGAGACAATTATATGAGTAAAAAGCGTATGGTTATCGCTCTCGGTCACAAGGACCTGGGCTTTACACTTCCGGAGCTTAAGGCTGCAACGGAAAAAACAGCTGTTATGATCGCGGATTTTGTTGAAAACGGATATCAGGTGGCATTGGTCTTCTCCAATGCTCCTCAGGTAGGTATGATCCATACTGCCATGAAAAACCTTGCAGATGAGTACCCGGATCAATATGTAAATACTCCTTTAAGCGTATGCTCAGCCATGAGCCAGGGTTTGATCGGTTATGACCTTCAGAGCTCGGTAAGGGCAGAGCTCGTAAAAAGAGGAATCTATAAAACAGCTTCTACAATCCTCACACAGGTACTTGTGGACCCATACGATGAGAGCTTTTACAACCCTATCAAAAAGGTTGGAAAGATAATGAATGCCGAAGAGGCCAGGAGGGAAGAGAATAACGGAAATCACGTAACCATGATCTCCGAAGGAAAGTTCCAGCGTATAGTTTCAGCGCCGATTCCGAAATCCATCGTTGAGATCGATGCTATCAAGGCTCTTCTTGATGCGGACCAGGTGGTCATCGCCTGCGGCGGAGGCGGAATCCCGGTTCTCAGGCAGGGAAACAACCTTAAGGGCGCGGCTGCTGTTATAGAGAAGGACAGAACAGCAGGACTTCTTGCAAAGGAGATAGACGCTGACATTCTCCTCATCACAACAGCTGTGGATCAAGTATCCCTTAATTTCGGACAGCCGGATGAAAAGGCTCTCGATAAGATGTCCATTGATGAAGCAAAGCAGTACATCAAGGACGGACACTTCGAGTTTAAGTCAATGCAGCCGAAGGTAGAAGCGGGAATAGACTTCGTAGAAGCAGGAAACGGAAGACGCGCCATCATTACCTCTATGGAACTTGCCGAAAAAGCGGTGGCAGGACTTGCGGGGACTACTATTGCATGATGATTTATCCCGGATTTTTAGTTCTTCGTATATTAAATCCTTTTATAGCCGGTCAAGCATTTTTGTAAGCATATATTAACTTGAAAATATAGCTACGTGGGGTTAAAATTTCCACGTAGCTTTTTTATATTACAGAAATAAGGAAATATCATGAAATTAGTTAGTTTTGCTATCCCATGTTATAACTCAGCAGCTTATATGGGAAAGTGTATCGAATCTATCCTTGTGGGAGGAAATGAAGTCGAGATCATCGTTGTGGATGATGGATCCCAAAAGGACAATACCTTTGAAATCGCAAAGGAATATGAAGAAAAGTATCCCGGCATCGTAAAGGCTGTTCATCAGGAAAATGGCGGTCACGGCGAGGCTGTTAATACAGGTCTTAAGAATGCAACAGGTCTTTTTTATAAGGTTGTTGATTCAGATGACTGGCTTGATGAAGAGGCTCTTCCCAAGGTCCTCACAAAGCTTCGCGAGCTTGTCATGGCCGGAACTCCGGTGGACATGTTTGTCTGCAATTTCATCTATGACAAAGTGGGACAGACTCATAAAAAGGTGATGAAGTACACCACCGCCCTTCCTCAGGACAGGATTTTTACATGGAATGAAGTTAAACATTTCCATATCGGACAGTATATACTTATGCATTCTGTCATCTATCGTACTCAGATGCTTAGAGACTGTAACCTGGTTCTTCCCAAGCATACTTTCTACGTAGACAATATCTTTGTATATCAGCCGCTGCCATCAGTTAAGACTATCTACTACATGAACACAAATCTTTACCACTATTTCATCGGAAGAGATGATCAGTCGGTAAATGAGACCATCATGATAAGCCGTATAGACCAGCAGCTGAGAGTAAACAGGATAATGCTGGAATGCTGTGATATCAATAAATTGCCCAGCCGCAAGTTAAGAAACTACATGTTCAATTATCTTCAGATAATTACAACAGTTTCTTCAGTTCTTGCCATTAAATCCGGAACGGAAGAGAACATGGCTAAAAAGAAGGAGCTTTGGAACTATATCAAGGAATATAACTTCCCTATTTGGCTTCGTATGAGAGCCTCCTTCATGGGACAGGGCATGAACTTCAACAGTAAGGCAGGAAACAAGCTTACCATCCTATGTTACAAGCTGGCACGAAAGTTCTACGGTTTTAACTAAATTAAACCTGTCGGTTTCGAGACGGTTATATTTATATCCCGATATCAGATATATACCGAACCTTTCGTTCTTATATAGTGAAACAGCTAAAACACATATCCTAATATAAAGAAACAGCTAAAACACATTGAATAAATATCTTCAATGTGTTTTAGCTATAAGTCCGGCAATTTGTATTAATAATAATTTATACAGGTTATTTTGATTTTTTTATCAAAGTTATTTTGATTTTTTTATCAAAGTTTGTTGACAACAAAAGATTGATTTAGTAATATATACGAGTCGCCGAAAGAAAGAAAAAATCTTTCAAAAAGGTGATAGACGGGGTCTTAGCTCAGCTGGGAGAGCATCTGCCTTACAAGCAGGGGGTCACAGGTTCGAGCCCTGTAGGCCCCACGTCTTCGGTCTGGACTGCGCTTTATGCGCGGCCTGGGTCGAGAATTATAAATATGGCGAGAT
>JAILDF010000001.1 GCA_024689585.1 Oribacterium sp. | reverse complement strand
GAGGTTTATAATAATGAGCGCACAGTCAACAGAAGAAATGGTAAAGAACAATAATCTTGTTTATGTAACGGATTGTGAAACAGGAGATAAGATGAAATTTCTTGTTAAAGGCTTCAACAATCCATTTTATGGCAAAATGATTGGAAACGATGTGACAGTTGGTTCAGACAGATATGTTATCGAAGGAATCATTGCACAGTAAATAAATACCTGGAGTATAGTTTTTGGGGCTGTGTACTTTTCTGTGCCCTGAACACACAGAGAAGAATATATAAACAGGAAAGCTACGAAAACATCTGAAAAAAATATAGAGAACATCAAAAAAATCCGGTCGACAGTGTAACTGCCGACCGGATTTTTTGATAAATAAGATCCTCATGAATCTTTTATAAAAGAAAAAATGTGTCGATAATATTAATGATCTGGGAAGCTATATTTACACACATCATTACGGATAGCAAAAATAATTCATGGGGATGAAACGACACGGTAGCCTGCATTACCGTTCATTGGTGCATAAAATGATGAATAACAGACTACATAAGGAAAAAAATTTCATATTAAATGGTTTGTCTGCTATGCCGGGAGGATTTATTATCTATCGCGGCGGTGACAACGATGAAATTTTGTATGTTAATTCTGCTTTATTAAAGATATTTGAGTGCGAAACCGAAAAAGAATTCATGGAGCTTACAGGCGGTACATTTACCGGCATGATCCATAAGGATGATTACAGTAAGGTAAAGAAGAGTAAAAATATTCAGATTGAAACCGACAGTGATCAGTTCGAAAAGGTAAGCTACAGGATCGTTACAAAAAATGGAAATATAAAATACATTGAGGACTTCGGAAGACATTATAAAGATGATGAAGAAGGCCCTCTTTTCTATGTCTTTCTTTCGGAAATTCAGCTGATGACGGATCCGCTTACGGGACTTTCAACAAGATGGGGCTTTTTTATCAAGTCGGAAAAATTCATTAAAGATATAGCCAATGTGATGGATAGTCCTGTGATACTTGCTCTGGATCTAAGCGGAATGAAGGGATTTAATGCAAGATACGGTACTCGTGAGGGCGATAAATTTCTTTGCATGTTTGCGGATCTTCTGCGTAAGTTTTTTGGTGATAACTGTGCCAGATTCGGTGAAGACCATTTCTTTGCCATAGCTCCCCATGAGGGAATTGAGAGGAAACTTGACAGTTTTATTCAGGAGCTTTGTGAAATCAACAACGGTATAACACTGCCCGTAAAGATAGGTATGTGTATCTGCCATGAGGGAATGTCTGTACATTTGGCCTGTGATTACGCAAGGATGGCATGTGAAGCCCAGAAGGTACAGTATGGGTCAGGTTATGGAAGCTTTGATGAAAAGATGGGTCAGCATTATGCCAGAGCAGAGTATATACTCAGCCATCTGGATCAGGCTCTTAATGAGGGATGGATACACGTTTATCTGCAGCCTGTCATAAGAGGACTTTCAGGAAGAGTCTGCGGATTTGAAGCATTGGCAAGATGGATAGACCCGATTTATGGATTTATTACGCCGGGGGATTTTGTACCATTACTTGAAGAGAACGGACTATCCTATAAGCTGGATATCTTCATGGTTAAACGAGTTGTGGAGTTACAGGGCAGGAATCTGAAGGCTGGGAATCCTGTGGCACCTATTTCCGTCAACATATCCCGGTCTGATTTTGATTATTGCGATCCGGTGGATATCATTATAAATACCCTTGAGGAACATAATGTTCGCAAGGATCTTATTTGTGTTGAGATAACCGAAACGACTCTTATGAATGATAAGGGTCTCATCAAAAGGGAGATTAAAAGGCTTCATGAGGCAGGAATAGAAATCTGGATGGATGATTTCGGATCAGGATATTCTTCTCTTAATGTTCTTAAAGATTTTGAATTTGATGAGATCAAGATCGATATGCAGTTCATGAGGGATTTCAGTGAAAAGTCCAAAACCATCATAACCATGGCGGTGAAGATGGCCAAGGAGCTTGGAATCCATACCCTTGCGGAGGGGGTTGAAACTAAAGAGCATTTGGAATTTCTGAAGTCCATTGGCTGTGAAAAAATACAGGGCTATTATTATTCAAAGCCTCTTCCTGTTTCGGATATCAGAAGATATCTTTCGGACCATGGGCTTATCATGGAGACCAGGGAAGCCAGATCTGTTTATGAAAAAACAGGTCTTATTGATGTTGTCCAGGATAAAGCGCTGGCTCTGTTATTCTATGACAGGACAAATTTTAATCTTTTATTTTTCAATAAGAAAAACAGGGATGTTATCGGTGGTGATAAAGAATTATCTGCTACAAAAATTGAGGCTGATATCAATGCCGAAGGGACATTTGTATATCGGAAATTCCGGGAGCTGGCAGAAAAATGCATCAACAGTCATCAGGAAGAGATGACGGTTTTTGTTTCCGGAAAAAGATATTTTGAGTTGACCTTTAAGGTTATTGCGGACAGCAGGCAGGGCTATATGATTCTGGCATCTATTGATGACAGAAAATATGAAGAAAGTAAACAACTCGAAATGCATGACTATATCATGAGGAATGTGATTTCTTCGTATGACTGCATTTATTACCTTGATTATGCCGAAGACACCAGAACCGTCATTTATACAAATCTTTACAATGAACAGGTGGGAAGTGTAACTAAGGGGATTGAGGATTTTTATAAGAATTACCGTCAGAGATATATCCATCCGGATGATATGGACAGATGGAAGACGTTTACTGATAAAGAACGTTATACAGATCCCTCGTCTCAAAACAAAGACAGGATCATAAGAAATATTTTCAGGGTGAAGAATCCAAATGGCAACTATGTATGGACGAAATTCATGGTTGTCCTTATTTCCGGTGGTAAAGATAAAAAAGCTATAGTCTGTGTAAGACCTTCAACAATCGAGCAGGATGTGAAGGTTTACGGGGAGTTTAAGGATAAGACTTTAAACTCATCAGAGATCACAGGTGATGAGCTTATGGATGCTATCAGACTGAATTCTGAAATATGTTTTTTCTGGAAGGATAAAGACAGAAGATTTGTTGGTGTTTCTGATGCCTTCCTGAAATTCTATGGTTTTGATTCCGCGGATGCGGTTTTGGGAAAGAATGATGAAGAAGTAGGATGGCATATTGACGATACTCCTTTTATGACAGATGAGGAGAGGGTACTCCTAAAGGGTGAGATCATCAGAAATTCCATTGGGCAGAATGTCATTGATGGTGTAACACACTATATTGCCGCCACAAAATTTCCGGTTTATAACAACGGAGAAATTGTGGGACTGATGGGATACTTTATTGATATTAATCAGGACGTGATGTCTGATACCTCTCTCAGGGATCAGAGTCAGAGGGATCAGGTCACCGGCCTCATGAACAGCTATGGTCATATGGTTACTCTGTCCCAACTGGGTGACAATCTGAGAACCAACGGTGAAGACTTTACATATGTGCTTCTGGACATTCCTGAATTTGAAAACATCAGGGAAGATTACGGAAGAGATATAGCGGAGAAATTTATCAAGGTTATCGCAAAGTACATTGTTTTCAGTTTCGGACGTGTAACCTCGGTTTTCCGCATATATGGCTGCTGCTTTGCCGTATGTAAGAGAAATACGTCAAAAGAAGATGTTATCAGGCGGGTAGAGCTTTGGAAGAAATATGTCAACTCTATAAGAGAAATCGAATCCAGGGAGATAAGAGTCCATGGTGAATACGGTATCGTTAACGGATCTGAATGCTATGACATGCAGGATGTATACGAAGGCGCCAGAAACGATCTGAACAGGAGAATGAAAGGAGACCGGGAAAATAGTAATGAGCTGTCAGATATCTCCGGATACTATGATAGTTTGCCTCTTCCGTATCTTGTGGCAAAAACCATATTCGGTGAAGATAATAAGACGCCTGTCGATCTTGAATATATTTATGTTAACGGAAAATATTGTGATGCCACCGGAAAGAAAGCGTCAGAGCTTATTGGTCATTGCTACACAGGAATATTCTCGAATCTTCGAAGCAGCAACTGGATCAGTGTCGGATACAGGGCATCTATGGGTGAATATATCCATGACAGATGCTATAGCATCGCCTTTAAGCGTTGGGTGAATTATATTGCAGCGCCGGCTTCACATGCAGGCACATTTTCAATAGTAATAGTGGATTATAATGATGAAAATCAGCCGAAGGAAAAAATGATATCTGTTCAGGAGCCAAAAGAAGCTGTCAACAATATGGAGCGGTATGATCATATTACAAAGACAGAAAAGGGTGGTGGATATAAGAATGATAAGATCGATGACATCAGCTTCCGTATCGCCAAGATACTGAGCGGAGATGATGAATACGAAAAGGCTATGAACGCTGTCATCAATATACTAAAGGAAAATCTTGAAATTGACCGCCTGTACATCATGGAGTGTACTGACGAAGGTATCAGCAATACCTTTGAGTGGTGTGCTCCGAATGTGAGGCCCGTCATCAGTAAATGGCAGAATGTGGAGCTTAAGACGTATGTGACAGATTATGAGGTATTTAAACCCGGTCAATGTATCGTGATAAATGATTTGGAAAAATATAAATACGTTAATCCTTCAAGAGCCTTAAATATGATAAGTCAGGGAATCAGAAATGCTGTTGAAGCGCCGTTCTTTAATGACGGCAAGCTTCTCGGATTTATCGGTATCGACAACTATAAGGGAGATGAAGAATACGTAAAGAAATTACTTGAGAATACTTCGTATTTCATAGGCTTCAAGGTACACAATAACGCACTTCACAGGAAGAATAAAGCTCTTCATCTGGCAAAGGCTCTGAACAGGGATGATGCGAAAAAGGGACAGGAAGAACAAAAGGTCACAGGAAATGCTGATGGTTATATTCCTGATCCGAACACAGATCTGCCTGTGGATTATATTATAGGTAAGATAATACTTGACAGCACAAATCTTCATCCTGTAGATTTTGAGTTTTTATATGTAAATGACAAATTCTGCAGGAAGGTTGGAAAAAATCAGGACGGAATCATAGGCAAAAAATACAGAGCCACCTTTTTTAATGCAGATTCCACATGGGTGACAGATGGATATCAGGCGGCTTTACATGGCAGGACTCTGACCGGAAGAAAGTACAGCGTACTTGGAAATTCATGGGTTGATTACCGTATGGTTCCGGGAAGTGAGGAAGGAACCTTTATTCTTATACTTATGGATATCTCTGAAAGCTACAATATAGAGATTGAAATGGAGAGGGAAAACAAGAAAAATACCTGTCTTGTTGAAATAGCAGGTATACTTGCTTCCGATGAAGGTCACAGAGTCGTTATTGATGAAGCCCTTAAAAAGCTTGCGATGTTTTTCTATGCTTCAAGGGTTTATATCATTCTGAAGGATGGAGAGGAGCTTAAAACAGAGTTTCAGTACTGCTCAAAGGGTATAAAGCCCAATGATTATAAGTTCAGTGATATCGATAAGGGATTCTTAGAGCATTGCCGTGAGAATCATCAGAAATCCAAAAATATCATAAAATTTGATGTTGAATCCATAAAGGATTCGGATCCTGAGATTTATGATAAACTCAGATATCTCAATGTACGAAATATGATAGGCATCCCATTTTATCAGGGGGACGATATCATTGGAGTTCTTTGCATTGAGAATTATGAAATAAGCAGGGTTGATGATACCGGAGGCTTTATAAAGACGGCATCGGAACTGATCTTCTTCAGGTTGAATTTATTACTAAGATAAAACAATAAGCGTCGGCGGAACCTGCCGACGCTTATTGTTTTATCTTAGTAATAAATCCATCGTGGACGGTTCTCGCCGGCGAAAACCGTCCACGATGGATTTCCGATTATCATAATTTTAAAACTCCGTATACCACTACGCCAATCACTGCACTGATTATGATCACAGCGGGTATTCCTAGATTTGCGAATTTCAGAAGGATAATGTCAAAGATACTTATGATTATGGCTATTATGGAAATGCTTCCCTCCGACATATAGTTTGTCTGTGACAGTGTGAAAAGGACACCTATAACCATGGCGATACATGCGGGACGGACACCTGTAAGGATCTTATGCATTATCCTTGAATTTTTGAATTTTTCAAAGAAAACTGCTCCTACAAGGCAAAGAGTCAGTGAGGGGGTTATGACACCAAGGTTTGCGAATATGGCTCCCGGATAACCGCCTCCTTTAAGACCTGCGAAGGTTGCACAGTTAAGTCCGAGAGGCCCCGGAGTCATTTCGGCAATGGCAACTATATCCGAAATTTCGGAACTGTTAAGCCATCCATGCGCCAGCATCTCACTGGTGATGAGGGGAATCATGGATAATCCGCCGAAGCTGGTGAAACCGATTTTTAAAAAACTCCAGTAAAGCTGCAGACAAGTTAATGCCTCATTCATGATCTGCGGCCTCCTTTCTCTGATAAATCTCACTGATGATCATTCCGGCGATGCCGCCAAGTATCACAAGATATACACAGCTGACATTGAAAAAAAGATAAAGGATGACACATAATACCATCAC
>JAILDF010000290.1 GCA_024689585.1 Oribacterium sp. | reverse complement strand
TATGAGATAAGCCTTTATCTCCTCTTTCATCTCTGTTCCTGCGTGATCGTTTGCCATTGCTATTATCATAATAAGCCTCCTTGTATTTAACTTGCCAATTTATGCCTTTTTTAACCTTGCTGCTTAATACAGCAGAAATACACCATAGAGCCATCAACATGAATGTCAAAATCCTTGTACATATGCTCCAAGATTTTTATTAGTTCTTCCTCTGTATGAAAAGGCGGAGTGAACCACCCCTTCTTTGAAAGTATGCCTTATTTATCAATCTTAGGATTTCTATCAAGAGACAACCAATCCTTAAGCACTAAAGCATTATTATGTTCTTCATCCTTTGCAGCATAGAGCAATGTGATATTATCAGATTTGCGATACTGTTTTACAAACTCCAACAACTTCTCAGCATCCTCTGATGCATCTAGCTCCTCCATGTACTTCCTACGGAATTCAGGATATTTCTCCGCATCATGGTTAAACCATTTCCGAAGCTCTGCCGATGGAGCAATTCCCTTTTCCCATGCATTAATTGCCGCTGATTCTTTCTTTATTCCTCTTGGCCAGATCCGGTCAACAAGTATCCTTATCCCGTCGCTTTCCTCTGGCGCTTTGTAAATTCTCTTAGTCTTGATACTCCCCATCCATTGTCCCCTCAATTCACCTAGAAATTAAGCCTTATCTCCATCTCATGCCATTTTTCACCGCCCCAATTGGATGCGGACTCTCCCAGGTCATCGAATCCAAATTTCCTGTACATTTTTATCTTTTCTTTATGACATGTCAGTACAAGTCTCTTCCGTCCGCGAGCCTGCTCTTTCCTGCAATAATTGAAAACAAGCTCCCTGGCGAGGCCCATCTTCCTATACTCAGGAAGTACATCGAGACCAAGAATCATTACTGTTTCACCATCCGGTTCATGAAGTCTTTCATCTGTAAAAAATTCATCCCTTAAATTACGCTCATTTGTAGCGATACCATTGATGAATCCAACAATCTTTCCATTGTTTTCTTTGTCTCTCGCAACGTAAAAGAGGTCTGATGCCACTTTAATCCTCTCTTTTATACGTTCAGGAGTAGCGGCTTCATTCGGAGGAAAACAGATCTGTTCAATCTTTACCGCTTCATCTGAAAGTTCAGGTTCTATTTCACAGAAGGTAAACCTTTCATAAAGCCCCGGTTCTTTGACATCTAGTTCCGAAAGCATCCGCCTTGCCCTCTCACGGCCCTTTTCCGTAAGATATGCATACTTATTCTTTGGATTAATGATAAAGTCTTCCTTATCAAGCCTATCAATCGCATCAAAATCATAGTTCTTCCACGCAAGTTCATTGAAGGGCCTGCCCTCTCCGTCGTTAAAACGTGTAAGATACATAAGTGCCAGTATCATGTCATCTATTACTTCTTCTCGTGTCCTCATTTTCCTTTATCCTTTCAAGTTGGACCTCAATGAAGTGGTGGCAGCCCGTGGATATCATAATTGTCATAATAGATATCGAAAGCCGTTTCCACGTCCCCGAACAGCTCTCCTGTTGCGATATGGTAATCATAACCCTACAAACGACTTGATCTCTTGTTCCAATAGGCGGAATACATTTGCGACCAGATAACCATCAGCAATAGCATGATTCAGTCGGACAGTGACCGGCATGACAAGCCTTCCGCTCTCTTCTCTATATTTCCCCCAATTAATGATCGGAGCAAAGAAGAGATGTCCGTCTGGTAGTTCAATATTAAGTGAGTCATATGACAGCCATGATATATAGGATGCATCAAACCAATTGGGGTGATTTACCATATCCAGACCGTATTCTCTTGTTTTTTTGGCCTCTTCCACATCCCTCAAAGCTGCATAATAAAACTTTTCATAATCAGCATTATATTCAGTATATACAGGTGTACACGTTTCTGTATCTTCATGAAAAACATACTGTGTAGGATTTATAACGTCATAACAGATCAGTTCATCTGTTTGCCAGAGATACCCCATTCTGTAATCTTCACGTGAATTCAATACTTTTGATAGAATATATAGGAAATTAATGTAAAACTTTGTTTTATTTATCTTGGAATATTTAACGATATCCGTAACATCAATTCCTGCAGTTATGGATGTCGAACATTTACAGTCTTCTGAAAAGTGACGAAACACTCCTTTTCTATAATATTTTTCTTTATCAATTATCTTATAGTTCATTTTGTATCATCCTCAAAAATCCAAATTCGCCCAATAGATGATAATGGCTTGCACTCAATCCGGGATCTCGACTTCTTTGCCTGTGTACAGATACCTGAGGTGGTAACCTGCGGAGGGATCACTGATATCGGAATAAGCAATACTTACACCGTAAGCCTGCGAAACGTCCAGAGCCTTATCGCCAATACCATATACATAGTGAAAATGCGGATGCGCATCCTCTATAAGCTTTGGTTTTCTGTCTTTTACCCAGGACTGATCCTGCATAAAGTAGGCTCTTTCCTCTATGCGCTTGATGGTGCTTCCTGCGGGCATTTCCTGTATGCTTCTTCTTTTCCCTTTTCCTTTGATTCTTCTGTCAGTCCACACGCCGTCCTTAATAGTTCCTATGTATGTTTCCTTACAGGTAAGTATTGGAATCAAACTGTCTATTTCCTCAATGCTCTTATCCCACCATTTGAATTGTAACATTAAACTTATCAGTTCATCGTCGAAACATTTACGGAGCAGCTTGGCCGGATTTCCGTCTTGTTTGCAAGCGCTACGTTGATGCTGTAATCAAAAAATGACCCTATAATTATGCCGATGGTACAGACAGTGGTCACTGCCCAAAAGCACAATATAGGAACGCCCATAATATTCTTTCTGTTCATCAATTCATCCTCATCAGTTGTTACTATTTTATGTAATATATCCGGTCGTGATATTTCTTATAATTCATAATACCACATCATTTCAAACAAATTAAGTCAGCGCCTGAGGTGTCATACCCCGGCGCTGACTTATTGATCCACGGCTAAACCCGCCTTTGGATAGCATTTATTATTTCAGGTTTTCCCTGAACTCATCACTCATCTTTTTCTGGTAACTTCCTTCGTAATTATCACTAAGGAAAACATCGAGAGCCTCTTCTTTAAGTCTCTTCCAGGACTCTTCTTCGTGATTCACAAGAATCGGGTAATATAATACTTCATTATCAAAGGCTGCCGCTTCGTCCCCGGGAGCATCGCCACACATGAGAACGTCTTTGGGTGCAAAGCCTTTCTTGAGTATCTCACCGATGCAGAAGGCCTTGCTACCCATGTCCTGGGCGCAGAGGATATCTACATATGGAAGCAGTCCGAAACGGTCCCATTCTGCCACAACAGCTTCTCGGTTTGCGCTGGAAACCACGGCAATATCACAGGTCTCGTGGATCTTTTCAAATGCCTCTTTCACACCTGCAAAGGGCTTTATCTCTTCTTTCGGAAGTTCCCCGATGGAAACATTAACAGCCTTGCTCCAGTTAAGAGTCTTTTTGAAAATGTCGTCCACTGACAGCATTTTCTCAACTGCGGCGTTTGAAAGCTCAGGAGCTTCTTCAGCCCAGGTCTTAAGGGCTTTAATGCCTTCAATGGGACGATACTTTTCATCAACCTCACAAAGCATCATGGCGAGACCTTTGAATCTGTTAATTCCTCTTGTCATGGAATAAAGGTTGATTTCGTTCCAACGGTCGAGAATCTCTTTCTCCCACTCATAAAGATCCCACTCTTTAACCATGCAGGGGCCAAAACATCTGATGTGCTTGATGTTCATAGTGTCCATGGCACAGCCGTCCGAATCTATACAGACGATTTTTTTATTCTTTCTGGTGTATTCATCAAATCTTGACATTGTAAGCTCCATCTCTCAATCTATATTTATGCCAATCAGGCATTCCAAAAAGTTCGAAACCAAGCACTGTTTAAAGCAACGCAGAAACATTCACAGTCTCGTATCCCATCTTCCGCAGAATACGCTCTCATCCGCTTTGCCCCTGAACTCGCTCTTTCCTGTTAGTTTTTCGATAGCTGCCTTTATATGCTCTCGTCTCGGAGCATAAGCATTAACAAAGGTGTGAAGCTGAGGCACATCGATGAGATGATTTGTGTAGTTAAGGCTCATTCCTATGGTTGGGATCTCCTCGTTGTACCAGGGAAGTTCACAGCTGTGGTTGACACTCCAGCGAACGCGGACATTGTTCTCCTGTGCGTATCCCTTAACATTGATCACAATCAGGGCAAAATCGTGGTTCTTAATGAAATCCTCACGCTTCTGATGGTTGAGCATTTTTACGAAATTCATTGGGGAAATACCGTTTTCAAGTTCCAGCTCAAAGTAGTTGGGACAGACATCAACCTCAAAACCGGCATCCTGAAGTTCGTCGATGACCATTTGCTTCACAGGATCCTTCTTGTAGCCAAGGGTTGTGGGGGTGGAACCAACGTAAACAAGGAAAACACGCTTCTTTTCCGCCGGATTCACCGGAAGATAACTTCTGGTATCCTTCACAAGAGTAATACAGCTGTCCGCAGCTTCTCTTGCATACGCCTGATGCTCCTCACAGCCGATACATGACAGCTCAGACTTCTCCGGGAAGTTTCTGCCGGAAGTTTCCATGTTGAGATGTGCCTTCATTCCGAGAATCCTCATGAGGGCATCATTAAGTCTTTCATCTGTAAGTCTCTTTTCCTCGTAAGCCTTCTTTACAAAGCCAATGTCTTCTTCCACGTCATTGGCAAAAAGGAACATATCGCAGCCGGCAATGATGGCACCGGGAACCGCATCGCTTCTCTTACTTGTGGCGCTCATGCCAACCATGTGAGAAGCATCGGTAATGATGACTCCGTTAAAGCCCATATCCTCTCTCAGGAGGTCAGTCAAAAGCTCAGGTGAAAGAGTTGCCGGCTTGATGTCCTTATCCTCGATTCCGGGACGAAGCTTTCTTGTCATCTCGGGAAGTGCGATGTGTCCAACCATGATGGTCTCAAGTCCCTCATCTATAAGGGTTCTGTAAACATGGCCGAAGCTCTTTTCCCATTCATCAACGGATAAATTGTTTACGCCGAGAGCCAGATGCTGGTCAAGCTCCTCCACACCGTCTCCGGGGAAATGCTTGGCTGTGCAGGCTATGTTGGGATTTGCATCCTTGACGCCCTTTATATAGGCTCTTGCATTGGCAAGCACCACCTCGGGATCAGAACCAAAGCTTCTGGTGTTAACGATGGTATTTCTCCAGTTTTTATAAACATCCACCACGGGATTGAACATCCAGTTACATCCGACTGCAGATGCTTCCTTTCCTGCCACATAGCCCAGGTGGTAGGCATTGGCCGTACCCTCACCTGCGCCGCACTCTGCAGCAGTAGCTACGAAGGTTCCTTCCGGTGCCGCTCCGATTCCGCCGTCATCACAGTTTGCAGCAATGAAAAGAGGGAACTTGCTGTTCATCTGGAAGAATTTATTCTGTTCATAGGCAGTTTCGGCATTGCCACCCTGCCAGCGATGACCACCCTGGTTGTACTTCGCAAGGTCCGACTTTATCTTCTCCTCATCCATACCGGGAGTTGCCTTAAGAAGGACAAAAAGCTGTCCGATCTTTTCATCAAGAGACATACTCTTGATGGTATCCTCCACCCACCTGATCTTTTCATCATTTAAATAAAATGGCTTTGCCTTTAAATCTACCATGTAAAAACCTCTGAATCCTTTCCGTAAATCCACTCAATAAATCTTTGAAACTTTTCGCTTTTAAACTAACTATCGTGTAAAAAATCTTCTCATTGCTATTTGTGCCGCCACATGTCGGCGGGATGAAGATTATAATAAAGCACTGTCAACAACAGCCTTCTCCATGTGTGACACATTCTGCTCTGTTGCTGCACCATTCTTATTCTTTGCCTTGATGGCTGCGATCTCTTCCTGTATCTCCTGCATCTTTTCCTTTGTAAGAGGATAATGCTTCATTGCGATGATATTGAAGATAAGTCCGATGAGAACCAGTCCGTACATTCCGACCATTCCCACGATGAAGATTCCGGTGCTGTATTCTGTGTTTGCATCCGGAAGCGCCTGTGTGAAACCGATAGCTGCGCACATAAGTCCAACCAGTGTTGCAGAAAGAGAAGAAACAAGCTTATCTATAAAGCTGAAAAGTGTTCCGATCATTCCAGGTACATACTTTCCGCTTCTGTAAACCTCGTAGTCCGCACAATCCGCTGTCATGGTAATGACTACATTGGTGTTTACATTATTGAAGCTTCCGTAAAGGACTGTAAGGATCATAAATGCAACTGTGAAGAATGACCATCCGGTGAAGACACCGTCGCCGGGAAGGCTGAGGGTTCTGGGATCTCCGAATATGAAGAGAAGGATCAGACCTACACAGCAGATGATTCCGCCCCATGAAGATACTTCTATGGATCTCTTCTGTCCCATCTTTGCAGCAATGTAACCTGCTATGAAGATCATGAAAATAATGTTTGGAACCAGAGTGTAAACATTAAGCATACCTGAAACAGCAGCGTTACCACAGACAATTGCGTACACGATCATGGTGATGGTTGCATCGCTCTTTGCCTGAGTTGCAAGCTTGTCTGTTGAAGCTGCAACGACCAGCATCTGGATGGCACGGTTGTTCTTGATGATCTCCCAATAGTCTTTGAAGGAGGTCTTGATGCTTTCACCGGTTCCGTAATATTCCGTTCTGTCCTTCTCAATAAGGGAAATGATAACGATCACGGAAAGGATGGCTGATGCCAGGCTGCATATTTTCCACTGCTCTGCAAAGAAAGGTATGTCAAACTGGAAGTTATGCTTTCTTAACAGGTATGTATAGGAAAGATATGGCAGGACCGAAAATGTAACAACCGAACCGATTCCTGTGAATACCGCAAGCATGGGTCTCTGCTTCGGATCGTTGGTAAGACAGGTCTGCGCTGACTTTGTAACTACGCACTGAAGAGTGTAGCCAACGATGTAAACCGCATATATAAGGATAAATGCGATGAATCTGTGAGCCTCCGGAAGTGTCGGTGTAACGAAATACATCACCGCACTGGTTATGGCCATAACTATCTGACCGAGAACGATAAATGGTCTGTTCTTACCGAATCTGCCGTTTGTCTTATCTACTATAAAGCCTATGAAGGGATCTGTGATGCCGTCCCATATTCTCATGGATGTAACCAGAGAGGATGCCACAACAACTCCCACTCCTACAAATCCTGTCAGAAAATAAGAGATAAATGTCATCTCCCATAAATATAAATTAGTAGCTATATTGTTCAGCGAAAAACCGAATAACTGCCATACTTTTGCACGGTGAATTGCACCTGTCTGTGTTTTCATTTTTTCCTCCTGTTTGGAAATGTCAGCCTGTCCGGAATTTCGCTAAGCGAAGTGCTGACACAACCAATATTAGACGTTTGCCCAATGTTTTCTTATGTTTATCCGCTTTGTACAAAACACGTTTAATGGATATCTTCATTATAGAAAAAACCGGAAGATTCTCTAGCATAATATAATGTTGAATTAGCACAATTTTGTGCTATACTGATTTTTATATTAATTTTGTGCTTTTCTAAATGGATTTTGTGCTAGGTGATGCTATGACTGTTGATCTTATCAGTATCTATAAAGAGATTCTCTCCGCTCAGGGTATCCGCTTTCAGCTGTTACAGAAATCAGGGAATGATCTGGAGAAAACCGATTACGGCTTCAGAAAGAGGCTGTTCAAAGACTATGATTATAATGATTATTTCGGTATGCTTCTCCGTAACTCTAAGGAGATAAAGCTCTACTTTTACAGAGATGACTTTTTGCTCAATTACTGCTTCTTTGAATTTCCCGAAGAACTTAAAGAACAATACGAGGCAGAGTATGCCCTTATAGGACCTGTTATATTCGGTCTTGTACAGGAATCGGATATTTCAAGGATCATGAAGGAGCATAACCTTCCGGTGGCGTTAACGAAGGACTTTTCTGAATTCTATAACAGAGTTCCTACTCTTCCCACCCATGATTTCTGGGTTTCTCTGATCACTCCTTTAATAAAAACTCTTTTTGGAAATTATAACGATTACAGATTTATAGATCTTTACAGCGTTATGAACAGTACTGAGCAGGATGCTGCCATCGATCTCAATGCCTTCGATAACAGCACCTCCTTTGAAGCCATAGCCGACAGATACGATGCCGAGGACCGGGTTCTGGATGCGGTTGCCATGGGCAATGTCAATGACGCCATCGCTTATTACAGACTTTTCAGGCAGTTCAATATCGCTCCCAGAACGCCGAATGAAGTAAGAAACCACAAGAACTGGATGATCATTCTGAACACCAAGCTCCGTGTTGCAGTAAGAAGGGCAAAGGTACATCCTTATTACATTGACGAACTTTCCAGAAGCTTCGCCATAAGCATTGAAAACACCAATAACACCATACAGCTTCAAAATCTGGCTACCACTATGCTTAGAAAATACGCTATGCTGGTAAGCAATCATTCGACCAGAGACTATTCCGCCCTGATTGCTAAGTGTACAGATCAGATCAACCTCCGATACCAGGAAAAGCTTTCCCTGGAAACTCTTGCGGATTTTTGCAATGTCACTCCGGGATATCTTTCTGCCCAGTTTCGGAAAGAAACCGGTATGACTCTCACGGATTATATCCATAGTGTGCGGATAAGAAGAGCCACCCTGCTTCTGAATTCAACTGATAATACCATTCAGGAAATTGCTGAACAGTGCGGATTCACAGACTCCAATTACTTCACCAGGGTGTTCAAAAAGCAAAAAGGAATTTCGCCTGTAGAATACAGGAAAAAAATCGGGAATAAGAAATAAAAAGCAGCTTTCATCCCACAGGCAAGCCTGTGGGATTTCCAGGCTTCCTTGAATGTTGGCTTTATACCTGCAGTTTCAACCCTTGCATTAAACAGTGTTCTTTTATTGTCTCTCGCCAAAAATCCCCACTGCATGGGGAATACGGTTTTTATCCCTTTTGCATTCGGGGCGATGACCGGAACGATATCGGTAGGTCGCACCACCCCGTCGGTAATAATCGGACGGGCGTGAGTATCTATGAACTTACTCGCGAGAACAGACCTGGATACTGCATAGGTTATTTCTTTTAATTCCGGAAGTTCCTTTTCCAGTGCATATCTTGTACACATATTTTTCCTCTATAATTTTTTTATCTCATACATCAATGCTGTTTTTTTACCTTGATATCTAAAAAACAGATACGAATTCGTTTGGATGCCCTACATATGTCACCCCGACAAGCTTCTACGGTGTTTCCTCCAAAGGTGAAGTTTCGTCATTGAATAACTCCGAAACTTTAGCTTCCGTCTTGAATAGCTCCTCATTGAAGCCTTTCAAAGCATCAAATGGACTGAAGATTTTAGCTCTCCTTGAAAGATCCATGGCCGGATGCCTGATTGAAAAGCTGTCATATTTTTCATGTACAGGCTTGCCTTTCTCCAAAACACTTTTGTATTTAAATGACGGAGGGAAATTTGAATCGCCGGTAATACTCATATCTGGTCTCCCTTCCGCCGTCGTGTTGTGGCACAAATGGTGATGAAAAAGTATTTTTAAACTTGTTCATCAAGTCTGAAAACAGACCAAAGTTCACTTATGCTCTGTGGCCTCCGATCTGTTCGTTCCTCATCTTTGTGGTTGCACCTTCCAAAAAATTAATTCCTTTCAGCATGGCATTGGCTCCATATCTGTTTCGCACCTCCAGAAGCGCTGCGTGAAGTTGTCTATCTCTATTCAGGGCATCGTAGTCTGTAAAAAGATCCATTTGATAAACTCCGTTATCAGATTTCACATCACAGGCGCATATTCCAAGCTTTCTTAAAAGTATCCTGTGGTCACTTTTTTTATCTACATCCTTCATGATCCCTTCGATAACGATATTTGTAGTATTGGTGGCTGATTTAAATCTTACGGTTCCGGTTGAATGGGCGGGATGAAGTCTCCCGTACCAGTCAATGGCAAGTCTTCCGTCATAGCTTGGGAAATATTCAAGACTCTTATAATCATAACTGATCCACCACGTAAACCTTGAAGAGACAAGTTTTTTCTTATACATATCACAGCATAAGATATCTATCATTTCCTTGAAAACTATACAGGCTTCATCATATTTGTAGGGTCTCGGAAGAACCTGACCATTGGAAAGAGAATGATTGTCACTTTTATAATGTTTAATATCATACATGGTCACAGGTTCCACACCCCAGGCGTGATCTATGAGTATCTCAGCATCTATTCCGAAAACCTTATAAAACCACTCTTCATCACACTGTGAACGCTCGGCAATGTCTCCCATGGTGTACATGTGATTTTTTTCGAGCCTTACTGCTTTACCACGACCGATCTGCCAGAAATCCGTCAATGGCTTGTGTTCCCAGAGGAGATACCTGTAGCTATCCTCCGTAAGTCCGGCGATACGGACTCCGTCTTTATCTGCAGGGGCTTTCTTTGCCACGATATCCATAGCGATTTTGGCAAGGTATAAATTTGTACCTATTCCCACTGTGGCTGTGATTCCGGTATTTTTAAGTACATCCCTTATCATGGTTATAGCCATGATATGTGCAGGATGCTGTCCGGACCTCATGGCTTCAGTTTCGTAGAAATGGAGATATGGCGTACAATCGATAAAACACTCATCTATACTGTATATGTGAATATCCTCAGAGGATGCGTATTTTAAAAATATCCCATAAATTTTGGCTGAGGTTTTTTCGTACTCGGCCATACGCGGAGTAGCAGTGATATAAGATACTTTTGTGCGATACGTCTGCTCGTATTTTCTGATGGCCTGCTTAGCCTCAAAAAGTCTGGGTCTGCTCGGAACACCGATAGCTTTTAAAGCCGGAGATACTGCAAGACAGATGGTCTGATCCGATCTTGTAGCATCCGCCACCAGCAGCTTTGCTTTCAGAGGATCCAGTCCCCTTGCGACACATTCCACAGATGCATAAAAGCTTTTCATATCTATGGCGATGTAAACACTCATCGCTCCGCAAGCTTTCCGAAAATCCTGAAGGTACCGGATTCATCTACCCTGATAGGTTTATACTTTGCATTCAGAGATACAAGAAATGTCCCGAGTTTATTGGACACATACTTTTTTATGTAGGTCATATCATCGAAAAAGAAAAGACCTATATCACCGGATTCGAGATTCTCTTTCTGCTCGATCCAGACAAGTTCTCCGTCGTGAAACCTGGGTTCCATACTGTCACCGGCGATATAAACGCCAAAATCAGCCTTATCAGGAACCGGCTCCCTTATCTCCATCAATTCAAAATTTTCTTCATCAAGGAAGTTTCCGGTACCGGCAGATGCACGGGTAAGAGCAACCTTCATATACCGGACAGGCATAGGGATAACTCCCTCCGGCAGTTTTTTATAATCACCGGACTTTTCTAAAAGATCAATATAATCAAGAACCTTCTGTATGCCTTCCTCATTAAGCTCTATAAAGGGATCCAAAGGATTCTCACCGATGAATTCCGTATAGATATCGTATATTTCCAGAATCTTACACAGTGCCAAAAGTGCCTCTGCATTGGGTGTACTGTTTCCTTTTTCCCATGCACTGATACCCGCATTTTTAATGGAGATACCATATTCACCAAGAAGCTTAGCCAAATCTATCTGGGACAGTTTCTTTTTTCTTCGGTTACGTGCTATTACATCACCTATATTTCTCATGTATAACCTCTCTCAGCGTTCAAAGACTCGGGGATACTCATCAATATAGATGCATTGTACCATACATATGTTCTTAATTCAATACTGCATTGATTTTTAATATAAAGCGAAGATATTTTCCACACTACATAGATTCTGTCTGATTGTTTACCAGCCCTATTACATTTAAATAAAAATACCCGGATGATCGGATTTCAACTGTCCTGTTGAAGTCCATCATCCGGGTACCGGTTAATATCACTTATCTCCTTCCCTAAACCTTTCCACGTTTTCTGAAATCTACATTAATTTCTTCATCCCAGTCACTTTCATCGAGACATTCACTTGCCTTTGCAGCACCGGGGGCCATCATTACCGAGCATACAGCCTTGGAAATACCGGAAAAGACATTGGCGGTACCAAGCTCATCACATACGTAGTTAACCGCCCGCTCCTTACGGATGCCAAACTTTTGTGCTTCCGCATAGGCGTCTATATTTGCGCCGATGAAAATGAATTCCCAACCGTACTTCTCCTGCTGATGTTTCACCATTTTTTCGACTTCCTCCCTTGAGTACCGGGAGCTTGCATTCTCCATTCCGTCAGTGGTGATAACAACGATAGTATTATCAGGTCTGTCTTCAGGTCTTATATATTTATGAACATTACCGATATGGTGAATCGCACCGCCTACTGCATCAAGAAGAGCTGTGCATCCTCTGACGTAATACTGCCTGTCTGTCATCTTCTCTATCTTTTCGATCGGAACTCTGTCATGTATCACTTCGCTACGGTCATCGAAGAGAACTGTGGAGACCAATGCCTTCTCCCCGGTCTTCTTCTGCTTTTCCATCATGGCATTGAACCCGCCGATTGTATCTGCCTCAAGACCTCCCATAGAACCGCTTCTGTCCAAAATATAAACTATCTCTGTATAACCTTTACTCATTCTGCTACCTCCTGCATATCTCTATATATTGATTTCTGCCCCTCTGCAGCGAGGCATTTCTTATCTGTTGTCTTAATGATACATTTTCGCAAATAAAAAAAGGTCAACCGGAAGTTTACCCTTAGAAAATTGTTTCTGTGATTTATAGCTGTTTTTAGGATTTGCAAGCTTCATTGTAGATCCTGTTGAAATATATCATTTCTGCTATTCCTGTGATGGTCCATGAAAAAATATACAGAAGGTAAAGTGACGTTACAGTTTTAAAATATGCAAATACAGTAAAAATCCAAATAATACGGAACACACAGGAACCAAGGATAACGATAACAGTCGGAATAAAACTCTTTCCAAGGCCTCGCGATGCCGCAATGGAATCATCCATAAATGCAGAAAAACCATAGGATAAAGCCATTATGGAAAGACGGTACATACCGGCTTCGACAACGGCCTGATCAGTGGTGAATATCCTTAGGAACGGAACTCCAAATATATACAGGCTTAAACCAATGATACTTCCTATTACAAAACTATAGAAAAGACTTATGTGATAAGTTTTTTTGACACGATCCATTAGACCTGCACCATAATTCTGTCCGATGAAGCTTGCTCCGGCTGTGTAAAATGCAGCCATTACATCATAATCAAGCCCGTCTGCATTCTGCGCTGCGGCTGCTCCGGCAACTGTAATTGCATCGAAGGTATTTACTCCGTACTGAACAAAAAGATTAGCAATCTGGAAAATAGCGTTAGCTAAACCAGAGGTCAAACTTATGGGAAGTATACGCCTTGCAATCTTCCTGTCAAAATTCGCAAAACTTAAGTCTAAGCCGATCATTGCTTTCTCACGAATGATGGAAAACAAAATGCAGAAGGCAGAAAAATACTGTGAGATCACACTTGCAAGTGCAACACCCACCACATCCAGGTTCATGACTATTACAAAGTAAAGATTAAGCAGAATATTAATGAAACCAGATATGGTA
>JAILDF010000282.1 GCA_024689585.1 Oribacterium sp. | reverse complement strand
TTGATAAGCTGGTCTGTCATGCCCTGCTTGTGATCATTGAACCACCATGCAGCACCCTGAGTGATACGGTTCTTAGTCGGAGCCTTGCAGAAGCAGCCGCAGATGGTATTGATGGTTGTATTATCGCAAGGATTCAGTGAGTAAAGTATTGTCTTAGGGATCTCATCGGTTGCTGAAAGAGCATTGAAGAATGCAGCAAGCTGGTCAGCAGGAGCGTAGTTGTCAACTGCATCAAAGCCTGTATCAGCGCCAAGCTTGTTGTACATGTCAGCATTATTGTCACGTACACATCCGAAGTGGATCTGGAATACGAGATCTCTCTTGTTGTACTCCTTTGCAAGGAACTGCATCTCAGCTGTTCTGTACTTTGCACATTCCTCCTGTGTTAATGTCTCGCCCTTAAGTCCCTTCTTGAGAATCTCATCAACTTCTGCATCAGTAGCAGGAGCGTACATAACATAACGAAGAGCATGATCTGTAACGATGCAGCCCATTGACTGGAAGAAATCAAGACGGTTCTTAAGAGCTTCCTTAAGTGATGCGAAATCCTTAACCTCGATTCCTGATCTCTCTGAAAGCTTCTTCATATATGAAGGAAACTCAGGCTTCTCGATATTTGTAACCTTGTCAGGTCTCCATGCAGGAAGAACCTGAACATCAAATGTAGGATCATCCTTTATTTTCTGGTGCCACTCAAGTGTATCAACAGGATCATCTGTTGTGCAGATAAGAGTAACATTGGAAGCCTTGATGATGTTCCTTACAGACATTGACTTGTCATGAAGCTTCTCGTTGCAAAGATTCCAAACTTCCTCAGCTGTATCTCCGTTGAGATAGCCCTGATATCCGAAATACTTACGGAGCTCAAGGTGAGACCAATGATAAAGAGGATTTCCGATAAGCTTAGGCATGGTCTCTGCCCACTTCTGGAACTTCTCACGATCTGACTTGTCTCCTGTGATGTACTCCTCAGGAACACCGTTGGTTCTCATCTGTCTCCACTTGTAGTGGTCGCCGCCCAGCCAGACCTGGAAAATATTGTCAAACTGGCGATCCTCAGCGATCTCCTGTGGGTTAATGTGGCAGTGGTAGTCAAGAATAGGTGCATTCTCGGCATAGTCGTGATAAAGCTGCTTTGCTACATCTGTTGAAAGCAGGAAATCCTTGTCCATAAATGGTTTCATTTTCATTTTCCTCCATAAGCATTGATTTAATTGTTCATTATTTAAACATCGGTCCATCCGACGTTAAAATCTGGTTTTTCTTATTACGAGTGTAATGCTGCCAAGGCACGGCTAACTCTGCATATATGTCAGAATCTTGTAGCTGCTAATATAAAAGGAGTAATATTGCCGATGCACAGCCCACCCTGCAAACGTGTCAAAATCTTGTTGTTTCTCTTGTGACCAGCTTTGACTTAACCTTTGTTTTCTTAGATATGGAAACCGGTTTAGGGTTACCCTCTTCATCAAGAGGCGGATTCAGCAGCTTCATAAGAAGCTTGCATACCCTGGAGCAGGATTCCTCCAGCCTTGCATCCACACTTGTAAGTTCAGGGTTTGCCGCACTGGCAAGCTTTGAATTGTTGAAGCTTACAATCTGAATATCCTCAGGAACCCTGAGACCTCTTCGTACAGCAAATTTCAGGGCTCCGATACCTGAAGTATCAGATGAGGTTATGACGGAATCAAAGGGCTTCTTCTCATATTCCTTTTCCAGAAGCTCTGCTATACCGTTAAAGGTCTTTTCACCCTTTACGATACGAAGGCTGTTTTCAGGGATACCGCATTCCCGGGCACCTTCCTTTATGCCTTCGATCTTTTTTGAACCCGAATAGCTGTCACTGGAATAAACATATATGGTTTTTCTGGCACCTGACTCGTATAGCTTTATAAAAGCATCCTTTATTCCGCCCTTGTCATCACATACAACAGAATAAACATTATCAGCATCAATGTATCCGTTCAGCATCATCACCGGGTGTTCCTTTGCTCCATCGATTATGTACTGATTGTCCTTCGAATCCTTCTCTACATATTTTGAACCCGCAAGTATAAAAGCATCCACCTGCCTGGATTTCAGAAGCTCAAAGCTTGCTTTTTTATTTTCGTAATCATAGCCTGTGCAGCACAGTATGCAGTTATAACCGTTTTTTCTGAGTTCTGTTTCAAGGTAGTAGATGGCATTGGCAAGATAGATATCGGAAGAGTCCGAACACATGATGCCAATGGTTTTCATGGAGCCCCGTCCCAAGCCTCTTGCGTAGGCATTGGGGGTATAGCCGTATTCATCTATAACATCCATGACTTTTTTTCTTGTTTTTTCAGAAACATTATCCGCTCCGTTAATGACACGGGACACAGAGGCTATGGATACGCCTGCTGCTTTTGATATATCGTAAATATTCATAAATGAAGATCCCTTCGGGGCAGGAGCTCTGCTCTTGCCATATCGTTCGGAGTTTGCCTTATGCAAACTCCTCACTCTGTAAACGCTTACATTTTTTCTTGATTATAACCAAGTCTTGATATAAAATCAATGCATTAAGAAAATTTTGACACAAGTGTTTTAAGTCACAAAAGGAGCAGAACATGATCTTTCCAAACCGTTCTTTTGATCTTGTAACCATGGGACAGCTTATGCTGAGGCTTTCTCCTCCCGGAAATGAGAGGATTGCGAGAAGTGATGTTTTTGAAAAAAACGTAGGCGGCGCTGAGCTTAATGTTGCCGTAGGAGCAGCCCTTCTGGGTCTCCATACAGGTATCATTTCAAAAATACCTTCCCATGATCTCGGTCAGTTTATGAAGGGAACCATCCGAAGCTATGGTGTTTCCGACGATTTCTTCATATATGATGATGCACCGGATGCGAGAGTGGCTGTTTATTATTATGAGTATGGTGCCTATCCGAGAAAGCCGCAGGTTATCTATGACCGCCGTAATTCAAGCTTTTTCTCGTTGTCATCTGATGAGATCTCACCTGATGTATATGAGAAGACCAAGTGCTTCCACACCTCCGGGATCACCCTTGCGCTTTCGCCGGAGATCAGAAATACCACCATTGAAGCCATAAAGAAATTCAAGGAAAAAGGAGCTCTTATTTCCTTCGATGTGAACTTCCGCGGAAACCTCTGGACAGGAGATGAGGCGAGAGAGACTATCCTTCAGATACTTCCTTATGTAGACATTTTCTTCTGCTCTGAGTCCACCGCAAAGCTTACCTTCCTTAAAGATGGCAGCTGCCGCGAAATGATCAAGAGCTTTACAAAGGATTATCCTATAAAGGCTGTTTTTGCCACACAGAGAACTGTGCACAGTCCGAAGTCTCATTCCTTCGGTTCACTGGCTTATGATGCTGAAAAGGATGCTTACTTCGAGGAGCCGCCATACGAGAACATCGACGTTGTAGACCGTATCGGTTCCGGAGATTCCTACATTTCAGGCGCTCTGTACGGTCTCATCAGTTCCGGCGGAGACGTGAGAGAAGCAGTGAAGTACGGTAATGCTACCTCCGCAATGAAGAACACCATCCCCGGCGACCTTCCTCAGAGCAATCTGAAGGAGATCAATGCTGTTATTGAAGATCATTATTCAACCGGTTTCCACAGCGAAATGAATAGGTAAGTAAAAAAACATTTGACACTTTGAATTTAACGTGCTAAAGTACCGTTAAATTAATAAAACAAACCGATGACAGAGAGAAGTAGTTTATCTTTATCGTCACAGAGAGCCGCAGGTGGTGGGATTGCGGTACGGGCGGATAAGTGAATGGACTCTGGAGGGTGCTCAGAAAGACTTGAATATCTGAAGTCGAGTATGCGGCAACGGGTTCTGCACCGTTATCAGGCAGCACATATGCTGGTATGTGAAGAGTGACCTTTTTATAAAGGTAATATGAGTGGTACCACGGATTTAAACATTCGCCTCATACAGGGAGTAATCTCTGTATGAGGTTTTTTTAGTATCACAATGGCGCTCCAGTAAACACATTTTTTACATTATGGAGGAAAAACAAATGAAGAAACAGTTAATCGCAGCATCTATGGCAGTTCTTATGGCAGCATCTCTTATGGGCTGCAGCTCAAACTCAGCACCTGAGGCTACAACAGGAACTCAGGCTTCCGAAGCAGCATCTACCGAAGCTTCCGGGGAGAAGACTGATGCCGGTTCTGAAGATAAGAAAGAATATAAAGTAGGTATAGTTCTTTTCATGGACCATCCGTCACTTAATCAGATCAAGGACAATGTCGGCACCGAGCTTGACAAGCTTTCCGGAGATATGGGTGTAACCTTCAACTATGCAGACTACACATTTAACGGTCAGGGAGATGCAACAGTTCTCAATCAGATCGCAAGTGAGCTTATCTCTGATGAAGTTGACGTTATCATTCCTATAGCAACTCCTGCTGCACAGGTTGTTCAGGCAGCTGTAGAAGATAAGGGTATCCCGGTTGTTTTCTCAGCAGTTTCAGATCCTGTAACAGCAAACCTTGTTAGCTCCATGGAAGCTCCGGGCGCAAACATTACCGGTACCTCAGATGCTCTTAACACTAACGCCATCATGGATCTCATGTTTGCGGTAAATCCCGAAACAGATTATGTTGGTCTCCTTTATTCAAACTCAGAGGATGCTTCCAAGCAGCCTATTGAAGATGCCAAGAAGTATCTTGATGAGAAGGGCGTAAAGTACATTGAGAAGACCGGAACCAAGACTGACGAAGTTCAGGCAGCAGCAGATGCACTTGTAGCAGAAGGCGTTGATGCGGTATTCACACCGACAGACAATACTATCCAGCAGGCAGAGCTCGGTATCTACGAGAAGTTCCAGGATGCAAAGATCGCTCACTATGCAGGTGCAGACAGCTTCGCTCTTAACGGTGCTTTCATGGGATACGGCGTTGACTACTCATACCTTGGTGTAGCTACAGCAGATATGGTTGCAGACATCCTTGTAAACGGAAGTGATGTTGCAACAACTTCAGTTCAGACCTTCGATAACGGTATCGCAACCATCAACACAGATACCTGCGAGGTTCTCGGTCTCAACCTTGATGATGTAAAGAAAGCCATCGAGCCGCTTTGCACACAGATCGTGGAGACAAAGACAGAGAAGGAATTCTCAAAATAATGCTTCAGCCCTGAGCCGCTTCCTTTGACTTTCAGCGGTTTCATTCCGAAGTTTTTCAGTTATTCTCAAAACTGATTTTTTAACCTATAATCATAACAGCAATACACTCTCAAGCTTCCCGGGGAAACCGACCGGGAAGCACTTTGTTTTGTAACACTTATCCACCGGGACGGTTTTCACCTGTCCACCGGGGACGGTTCTCGCCGGCGAGAACCGTCCCCGGTGGGCAACCCCGGTGGTCGAAATTTTCAGGAGGAAATTCCATTGACCGGATTTTTAACAGCAGGCATAGTCCGCACCGCGCTTGAGGTGGGACTTATCTATTCACTTGTTGCACTTTCACTTTTCATCAGTTACTCGATCCTTAACATCTGCGATCTTTCAACTGATGGCTGCTACACCCTTGGCTGCGCAGTAGGCGCAATCATCACCATAGCAGGTCACCCCTTCCTGGCCATCCCCGCCGCAATGCTGGCAGGTATCTGCTCCGGCTACGTGACGGCACTGCTTCAGACAAAATTCGGAGTTGAAAGCATTCTCGCCGGAATCATTGTTAACACAGGACTTTACACGGTTAACCTTGCCGTCATGGGTTTCAGTTCCAATGTCTCCATCTTCGGCACAGACACAATTTTTTCTCTTTTCAAGGGGCTCAGTGACTCTTCTTTCTGGAAGGACTGGTCTGCACTTATTCTTCTGGCTGTAATAGTTGTGCTTGTCTGCGCACTTATCAAATGGTTCCTGGGAACAACTCTCGGTCTTTCCATCCGTGCAACCGGCGACAGCCCTGCCATGGTGAGAGCTTCCTCCATCAACCCGATATTTACCATCACAGTGGGACTTTGCTTCTCAAATTCCCTTACCGGTCTCGCAGGCTGCCTCATCGGTCAGTACAACAAGACCTGTGACATTAACCTTGGTACAGGAATGGTAACTATAGCCCTTGCATCTCTCGTGATCGGTGAAACTCTGTGCGGAAGAGGAAAGATGATAGTGAGAATTCTCGGTATGGTCATCGGTTCCTGCCTGTATCGTTTCATCATTTCCATTGCCCTTCGTCTCAATGTTCCTACCGAGGCATTTAAGCTGGTATCCGCAGTCATCGTTGCCATCGCAATCGCGGCTCCACGGGCAAAGCAGCTTATTGCATTTAAACATAAGCAGCTCACTGCAATGCAGGAAAGAAAAGCTATGAGAGGAGGCAGGGCAGATGCTTAAGATTGAACACATCTTTAAAACCTTTAACACGGGAACAGTAAATGAAAAAAGAGCCCTTACAGACCTTTGCCTCACTCTGGAGGACGGAGATTTTGCAACCATCATCGGTTCAAACGGTGCCGGAAAGTCTACATTATTCAATGCCATCGCCGGTTCCTTCTACACCGATTCCGGTTTTATAGAACTGGACGGACAGGATATCACCTTCGAGCAGGAGCATGTGAGAAGCCGCTACATCGGCCGCCTTTTCCAGGATCCTCTCATGGGTACTGCACCTCACATGACCATAGAAGAAAACCTTTCAGTTGCATATCTTAGGGCCAATGAGCATAAGCGCGGCCTTTTCAGCCATGTTTCAAAGGCCGAAAGAGAAAAGTTCAGACAGCAGCTTTCACTTCTTGATATGGGACTTGAAGACCGCATGGATCACCCGGTAGGACTTCTTTCGGGAGGACAGCGCCAGGCCCTTACACTCCTTATGGCCACCATGGTAACTCCTAAGATCCTTCTTCTTGACGAACACACCGCGGCTCTGGACCCTTCAACCGCCGCCAAAGTCCTTGAACTTACAAAGAAGATAGTTGCGGAGAACCACATTACCTGCCTCATGGTAACCCACAACATGAACCAGGCCCTGGAGCTCGGCAACCGAACTCTCATGATGAACAGCGGAAACATCGTCTTCGACGTCAAGGGCGAAGAGCGCTCCCACATGACCATCCAGGACCTCCTTGACAAATTCGAAGAACGCGCCGGAAAAGGCCTCAACAACGACCGAATCCTTCTCTCCACAAAAGAAGGCGTATAAACCCCCGAATAGTTTTTCAATTGCCAGTAAATAAATAGAAAACGAAACAAAAAACTTGCGAGTCTAAGACCATCTGAATAGTTTTTCATATTACCGGTAAATCCTTAGAAAACGATAGAACCCGCAAGACTGCGCAGCCAGACTTGCGAATTGTTTTCTTTCAATAAACTATATTCAGCCAATGTGTGAAGAAAATGCAAGGGATGTGCGGCTAGGCTTGCGGGTTGAAAAGACATCCGGGACTGTATGTCCGGCACAGACGCACGCCAGTGCATCTGGGACGAACATACAGTCCCGGATGTCTTTTCAATCCCGTGGGCCGCCGCGCATCCCTTGCATTTTCTGTACCATTATATATACTTTATGTAGGAAAAAACTTTTCAGGAGGCAATTATGATAAAAAAGCATTTTGTCATCACCATTGACAGACAGTATGGTTCAGGCGGACGTGTAGTTGGTAAGCGCCTCGCAGAAGAATTAGGCATTCACTTTTATGATAATGACATATTGAAACTCACATCGGAACGTACAGCCATAGGAGAGCAGTACTTCCGTCTTGCAGACGAAAAAGCAGGCAACAACATCCTCTATAAGATCGTTTCACACCTGACTCCGGATATCTCAAGCCCGAAGCTTGATGAAAATATCGTTTCTCCGGAAAACCTCTTCAGATTCCAGGCTGAAGTAATCCGCGAGATCGCTAAAAACGAGACCTGCATCATCGCCGGCCGCTGCAGTAATTTCGTACTGTCCGAGGCCAATATGGAGGATCACGTAGACTTCTTCGTTTATGCAGACGAAGAGACCCGTATCCAGAGGGCAATGGACTACAATAAGATCGAAAGAGACGAAGCCATCAAGCGAATCAAGAGAATCAATAACGAACGTAAAAAATATCATAAGTACTATACAGGTCAGGACTGGATGAATCCGGAAAGCTACGACCTTATGATCAATGCTTCCCGTATCAGCTACGACGAAATGGAAGTCCTTATGAAAGACTATATTCGCATGAAGGGATTTATCGACTGATGAATAAAACTGTAAAAGGCATCGAAAGACCTCTTCGTGGAGAGCTCACTGTTCCCGGAGACAAAAGCATTTCCCACCGGGCCGTAATGCTGGGATCACTTTCCGAAGGAGTGACACATGTCAAAGGTTTCCTGAACGGAGCTGACTGTCTCTCCACCATCGGATGCTTCAGAAATCTCGGAATAGAGATAGAGCTCAGTGATGATGAAAAAGAAGTTACCATACACGGAAAGGGTCTCCATGGGCTTAATGCCTACAGCGGGGTTTTGGACTGCGGAAACTCCGGCACCACAACGAGACTTATCTCCGGTATACTTTCAGCTCAGAACTTTGATTCTGAACTGACCGGTGATGAGAGTATTCAGAAGCGTCCCATGAAACGTATCATGAAGCCTCTTATTGAAATGGGAGCTGATATCACTTCTGTAAAGGGTAATGACTGCGCGCCTTTAAGCATTCACGGAAAGGCACTTCACGGCATAACCTATGAATCTCCTGTAGCCAGCGCTCAGGTAAAGTCTTCCATACTTTTCGCCGGACTTTACGCCGATGGAAAAACCACCGTAATAGAGCCCACATTATCAAGGGACCATAGTGAAAGAATGCTGAAAGCCCTCGGTGCCGAGGTTTCCACCCGTATACTTCCCGATGGTAGAGCGGAGATAAGCATTGAGCACTGCGATAAGCTGGTGGCACCTAAGGAGGTTCTGGAAATTCCAGGTGATATCTCTTCAGCTGCTTACTTTATTTCAGCTGCACTTCTGGTTCCGGGTTCTGATGTGATCATCAGAAATGTAGGCATTAACCCTACAAGAGACGGCATTATCGAGGCCTATCTCAGTATGGGTGCAGATATAACTCTTGAAAACAAGCGCATTTCAGGCTCTGAAGATGTTGCAGATGTTCATGTGAGATACACAGAAGGCCTCCACGGAGCTGAAATAGGGGGATCTCTCATCCCGAGGCTTATCGATGAGCTTCCGGTTATAGCGGCAGTGGCTGCAGGTGCTTCCGGAAAAACGGTGATAAAAAATGCATCTGAGCTTAAGGTCAAGGAATCAAACCGTATTGCTGTTATGGTAGCTGGTCTCGAAAAGGTTGGTGTTAAAGCTGCCGAAACAGAAGACGGAATGATCATAGAAGGACAGGGCAGCGGTCTCAGTATACATTCAGGCGAGATTGATACCCATAAGGATCATCGCATCGCCATGACATTCGCGGTACTTGCCCTTGCGGGATCACGGGATACAGATGTAACTCTCATTGACGGAGATTGTATCAATATTTCCTACCCGACGTTCTACGAGGATTTGGGAAGGCTTTAAAAATATTTTAAAAGGATGTTGACATTCTAGTGACTCTCTGATAAATTATTCAAGTCGCATAAAAAGCGGCTTGATAATATGGCGGATTGGTCAAGCGGTTAAGACGCAGCCCTCTCACGGCTGAATCCCGGGTTCGATTCCCGGATCCGTCACTTGATTTTCAAAATTTATATATTATGGCGGATTGGTCAAGCGGTTAAGACGCAGCCCTCTCACGGCTGAATCCCGGGTTCGATTCCCGGATCCGTCACTTGGTTTCAAAATTTTATATGTTATGGCGGATTGGTCAAGCGGTTAAGACGCAGCCCTCTCACGGCTGAATCCCGGGTTCGATTCCCGGATCCGTCACTTAGCCTCAGGTTTAAGACCTGAGGCTTTTTAGTTTATTAGTCCTGTATCTCGGTTTGCGGTAGATTTTCCTATATAACCAGCCAAATAGCCTCAGATCTCATGAAGTGAATTATACTGTGATGACATCACCAACGAGAGTTATCAATTCTATGCAGAGGACTTATACAAATTCCGAAATCCGGAGGTTCATATGAAAATAAGACGTTTTTCCGACAACTCTGTCATGAAAATAAAAGCAGCAAAAAACGATGATGGCAGCGACCTGACCTATCTTGAGTTCCCTGCCTTTAATTCTCAAGGCATTGCCGAACATGCTTTTTCAACCCGTCTTGGGGGTGTAAGCAAGGGTATCTGGTCCACCATGAACCTAAGCTTCACGAGAGGCGATGATCCTGATGACGTCTATGAGAATTTCCACAGATATGCAAGACTCTTTAATGTTGCCGACGACCGTATGGTTTTCACCTTCCAGACTCACACCACCAATGTACGTTATGTGACAGAAGAAGATGGCGGCAAGGGATTTACGGTGCCGAGAGATTATACCGATGTTGACGGTCTTATTACCGATGTGCCGGGTTTGGTTCTGGGAGTTTTCGCAGCCGACTGTGTTCCGCTTCTTTTTCTGGATCCTGTACGGAAAGCCATAGGAGCCAGCCATTCCGGATGGCGCGGAACCGTGAACCGTATGGGAGAGGTAACTATAAAGAAGATGCAGGAACACTTCGGTACAGATCCGGAGGACCTGATCTGCGCCATAGGTCCCAGCATTTGCAGACATTGTTATGAGATCTCAGAAGATGTGGCTATGGAATTTATAAAGGCATTTCCCAATCACAAAGATGAGATTCTGACCGATGATGGGTTCAATGAAAACAACGAGCACAAGTACCATCTTGATCTCTGGGCAGCCAACCGCATTATATTGGAAGAAGCCGGTGTAAAGAGCGATAACATTAGCACCACGGATCTGTGTACCAATTGTAATCCGGACCTTCTTTTCAGCCACAGATTCACCCATGGCCAAAGAGGAAACAACGGAGCCTTTATAATGCTAAAATAAGATGCATTTCGATTTTGTGAAATCAGGCTCAAGCCGGTTTATATGTCACTAAATAAGTACTTTTTAAAAAACTTTGATGTGGATTTTTCTGTTTCATGTTAGAATCACGAAAAGGAGACTTTAACTATGACTATGAATTTACCATTAGCTATTTTGATCATCATATTTTTGGCAGTCATAACTGTCTATATTTTCAAAAACGGTGCCCGCATGGACAAGCTTACAAAGGAAGAACAGGAAACCATTATAAGGTCACGCTGCTCCACATGCAGGATGTCCCACTATTGCAATGATTCAAAGCTTGGTAAATGCAGTACTACCGATAAAGAAGCCTCAGTTCAGTCTGAACAAAAGTAGTCCGGCACCGGATGAACTATTCCGATAAACCGGAACAACAGCGGTTAAGCATCGGATAAAATATTCCAAAAACAAATCACTTAATATTCCCAAAACTCTTGGTTTATAGCTGAGAGTTTTTTTAACGCCTATGGAAATCATTAAAGAAACCAAAAACTATATAGTTGTGAACAAAGCCCCGGGAGAAGACTCCGAGCATGACATTCCACGCCTTTTGGCAGCGGAACTAAAGAAAGAAAACACTGATTTTCTCTGCATTCACAGACTTGATAAAACTGCGGGAGGACTTCTGGTCTACGGCAAAAACAAAGCTGCCGCCGCAGAGCTCACAAAGCAGCTCCAGGAGGGCACTCTTAAGAAAACTTATCTTGCCATCGTTCCCGGTGTACCGGAAACACAGGAGGGAGTTCTCAAGGATCTTCTATATAAAGATAAAACAAAACAGAAGATGTTCCCGGTGAAGCGCATGCGTAAGGGTGTAAAAGAAGCTGTCCTGAGCTTTAAGCTTGCTGCCACCAAGGAATGGGAAGGTAATGTCATATCCTTACTGGAGATAAGCCTTCAAACCGGCCGTTTCCATCAGATACGCTGTCAGTTTGCGTCCCGGGGGCTGCCACTTTTGGGAGACGGCAAATATGGTTCCAGGATCAAAACGAAAAATCTCTGTCTATTCTGCCGGAGTCTCAGCTTCTATGACTCTGTTGAGAAAACAGAGGTGTCTTTCACAGCTGATCCACCGGTGGAAGAGCCGTGGACAGCTTTTTAAAACTGACTTTTGATCACGTTGGAATCAAGTCATTCCTATGGGACCGGGCAGACATTTTTCAACTCTGAGTTTTGACTTTTTTACGCTTTATACGAAAAACGCCTGTTAAGCCGCAGGAAACAATAATCAAAATCATCATGTCACATCAACGGAGGCATCAAATGGATATTTCGGTAAAGGCTTCATTATCCATTAGTTTTTCAAATCAAAGGGAAGCAGAAGAGAAGCTGGCTGTAATTAACGAACTTAATCTCGAAGAAATCCCGGATGGCGTTGCGCTTCTGGCAGAGCCCCTGACAGAAAAAGTAGACATCGCTTCTTTTCTTGACTTCGAAAACATTTCATACCTTAGCTGCTCCGGGGATGATTCCGAAGACGGCTCTGTTCTTGACTTCGACTGGGTACTGGACCTGAGGCGCCAATGCATCCTTCATGACATTCCCTTTTATTTCACTTCAACCGGAGCAAACTTCCGAATGAGAGGCCGCGACTTTCACATCAGTGAAAAGTTCCGTGAATCCCAGGCCGCAAAAGCCGACGTTCATTACTTTCCGGTTTCACGAGCCTTCAATCCGCCTGTATTTCAATCAACATTCGCACCCAAAAACTCTACAAATCATGACAGAGCTGCCGGAATCACCGAAGCCACTTCTTCTCAAAGTGCAAACACTTCCGGTGTTGAAGACTTTTTGAACTTCAAAGAAGTTACACCTGCAGGTGAAAATATCAAATCTGAACGATTATCTTCCGAAGACGACGGCATTTCCATCCCCGGAATCAATTATGAAATCGAGGTGGAACCTGAGGACAGATACATTGACAAGCTCTTTACCCGTATAAGCTGCAGCAAATTCCGTTCCTCATTTCACTTACGCGAGCAGGAGAGAACCTACTATCTGTCACAGGGCGAAGAAGTGATCCGCCGGCATGCCATGGATTTTGTTTCCAAAAAACTGGCGCCTGCCGAGCCTGAGAATGACGGAAAGCAGACTCCCATGAAGGGACATCCCGTTTTCATCGCCCAGCATGCCACCGCCTGCTGCTGCCGCGGCTGTCTTCATAAGTGGCACCACGTCCCGGAACACAGACCCCTGACCGAGAGCGAGCAGCAATACGTAGTCAAAATCCTCATGTCCTGGATCAAGAAAGAGATGAGTGAAAATTTAACGGGAAATAATTGATATACTCCCACGTTTAAAACCATGGGATGATAACGCACTTGAATTAAAAACAGAATGTCTCGGATCATCATTTAGATGAAATAATTTTTTAAAATTTCCCCCGAAAGAAATTATTTTCAACAGCACAAAGGATATTGTAAAATATAACCAGTTGTATATTTTGGGTTCTAATAAAGGGGGAACTATGGAAAAGAAAAACAAACTATCTCTTGCCGGGCAGATTTTTATCGCTCTGATCCTGGCTGTCATCGCCGGCCTTCTCATGCAGAACAACGCCGACTTTGCCAATGACTACATCAAGCCATTCGGTACAATCTTTCTCAATCTGATCAAATTCATTGTTTGTCCTATCGTTCTTTTCTCCATCATGGCGGGTGTTGTTTCCATGAAGGATATAAAGAAGGTCGGAGCCATCGGCGGCATGACTGTTGCCTATTATCTGGTGACCACAGCATTTGCCATAACCATAGGTCTGGTTTTCGGAAATATCTTCAAGGGCGCATTCCCCGCACTTTCCACTACAGACCTTAGTTACGAGGCTGCTGCACCAACATCCTTCATGGATACCATCGTAAATATATTTCCGAGTAACTTTGTGAAACCGCTTCTGGATGCCAACATGCTTCAGGTTATCGTTATGGCTCTGCTGCTTGGCTTCGCAGTCATCCTCATTGCAGATGTTGCACCGGATGCCAATGAAAGAATCATCAACGATATTAACGACTTAAGCAATGTTTTCATGCGTGTCATGGAAATGATTCTGAAGCTTTCACCCATCGGTGTATTCTGTCTCCTTTGTCCGGTTATTGCAAAGAACGGTCCCATGATCCTGGGCTCACTTGCCATGGTACTTCTGACGGCCTATATCTGCTATGTAGTTCATGCAGTTCTGGTGTATTCATTAACAGTAAAATGTATCGCAAAAATAAGCCCGATCCAATTCTTCAAAAAAATGGCCCCTGCCATGATGTTCGCTTTTTCCAGCGCCTCCAGCGTGGGAACATTACCGCTTAACATGGAATGTGTAACGAACCTCGGTGCATCAAGAGAAGTTTCATCCTTTGTACTTCCTCTGGGAGCCACCATAAACATGGACGGAACCGCCATCTATCAGGGTGTTTGCGCCATCTTCATTGCAGCCTGCTACGGCATCAACCTGTCAATGTCTCAGATGCTCACCATCGTGCTCACCGCCACACTTGCTTCCATAGGAACAGCCGGTGTACCGGGTGCCGGCATGGTCATGCTGGCCATGGTTCTTCAGTCTGTAGGACTTCCTGTTGAGGGTATCGCACTGGTGGCAGGTGTTGACAGGATCTTCGACATGGGCCGTACGGTCCTTAACATTACAGGAGACGCTTCCTGCGCAGTATGTATTTCAAAAATTCACGAAAAGAAGTAAAAAAAGAATCTATATCAATTCATGGGAGTGGCAACACTCCCATTTTTTGTGTTTTGTAGCTTCAGAAATACTTGCAGTGTGTTTTCGATAGCGTTAAGATAATATTTTAAATGTCACAACAATAGGGAGCCAATTAGATCTGCATCTGTATGTCAGAGCTAAGCGGTGAAAAACATTCGTTTATAGAGGAGGCAACTATGGGACTTATTTTTCCTAATGACTATGATCCACGACTTTCTGTTCGCGAAACACAGGAAGCCATCAAGTACATTCGCGATACATTCCAGAAAGAATTCGGCCGTGAGATGAATTTGAGCCGTATTTCCGCGCCACTTTTCGTACCGAAAAGCAGCGGTCTCAATGACAATCTCAATGGTTATGAGCGTCCGGTAAGCTTTGATGTTCCATGGTGGCCGGAAGAAACCATAGAGGTAGTTCATTCACTTGCAAAGTGGAAGCGTATGGCTCTCAAGCGTTACGGTTTCAAGCCGGGTGAAGGTCTTTACACTAACATGAACGCTATCCGCCGCGACGAGGAGCTCGACAATCTTCACAGCTGCTATGTTGACCAGTGGGACTGGGAGATGGTTATCAATAAGGAAGATCGCACACAGGAAACTCTCGAGGGCACTGTCCGCATGATCTTCCGTATCATAAAGCACATGGAGCATGAGGTTTGGTACAAGTATCCAAATGCTGTAAACAAACTGCCGGATGACATCTATTTCATCGATTCAGAGACACTTCTCAAGATGTATCCTGACAAAACTGCCAAGGAGCGTGAGAATGCCATCACAAAGGAACACGGCTGTGTATTCATCAGTAAGATCGGTGATAAGCTTTCAAACGGCGAACCTCATGACGGAAGAGCACCGGACTATGATGACTGGGCTCTCAACGGAGACATCCTTTTCTGGTATCCGACACTTAACTGTGCCCTTGAAGTAAGCTCCATGGGTATCCGTGTTGATGAGAAGTCACTTGCAGAGCAGCTGAAAAAAGCAGGCTGCGAGGAAAGAGCTGAACTTCCATACCACAAGATGCTCCTTAACAGCGAGCTTCCTTACACCATCGGAGGTGGTATCGGACAGTCCCGTCTCTGCATGCTCCTTCTCGACAGAGCACACATCGGTGAGGTTCAGGCAAGTATCTGGCCTCAGCAGATGATAGATGATTGCGCAAAGCACAATATCACATTGCTTTGATGATATATCATCCTTACAAGGAGGTAAGGAATTGTAATGAATAGGACATTCAGACACTCGTTGGGTTATAAAGCAGCTCTTTTTATAATTATTGTTACATTTATCGTGAGCTCCGCATCAATACTTGCGGGTGCTCACATCATCCATCATTATATTAAAAACCGTTATAAACAAAGTGCAACAGAGCTGGCTTCAACCATATCTGTGTCCATAGATGCCGAAGCCGTCCTTCGCCTGAGACAAAAAGTCATGGATATCTATAACAAAACAGAGACTAAAGTTGGCAGTGAAGAGTGGGGAACTCCTGAATTTGATGAATATGCATCCCATTTTTCCTCCATTAAAGAGGATCCGGACTATAAGAATCTTATGTCGAGTCTCAGAAAGATACAGTCAGTAAACGAAGTGGACTGCGTATATTTAAGCTGGGTGACTTCGAATCCCGATTCATTTATTTACATTATTGATGCGGCAATTGAGGAACCATGCCCCATAGGCTGTATCGATCCGCTCTACGATATTAACAAAGCTGTGATTTCCAATCCCGACATAGGTTTTCCGGCATATACGACAAAAACGGAAGCCTACGGTCATCTGGTAACTGCCGGAGTACCCATCTATACCCGGAATGACGAAATTGCAGCCTATTCCCTGGTGGACATATCCATGGATGAGATCGATCGTGTACAGCGCCATCAGATCATGATGATCTTTCTCATGGATGGTCTGATCTCTCTTGTCATATGCCTGATCTGCATACATTACATTCACAATACTGTTACTACACCTATCAACAAATTGAATGATGCTGCCCTAAAGTATTTAAGCACCGAACAGAACAACTCTCTCACCAGTTCCCGTTTCCTGGCGCTCTACATACATACGGGAGACGAGATAGAACAGCTTTGGACTTCCATGAAACAGATGGAACGTAATATGAATGATAATATTACCAACATCATAGCCATCACAAATGAGCTGTCCGAAAAAAAGATCGAGGTTTCACAGATCAGCAAAATGGCAAGAACCGATTCACTGACCGGAGTACAAAACAAGCTTGCCTACGACGAAGCCATAAAAAGGCTTACCGATGATTTAAAGAATGGCGGCACGAGGTTCGGGCTTGCGGTATTTGATCTTAACAATCTGAAATCAGTAAACGATAACTATGGTCATGACAAGGGTAATGCCTACATTATCAGCAATGTCCTCACCATATGTGATGAATTCAAGCATTCACCTGTGTTCCGAATAGGCGGAGATGAGTTCGTGGTGATTCTGAAAAATGAAGACTATCAGAATATAGATCACCATCTGTCAAACATTGACGCCCTAAATAAGAAATGCTCCTCAGATTCTTCCATGAAGGATTGGGATAAGATCTCAATTGCCTTTGGATATGCTTTATTTAACAAAGTACAGGACAACAGCGTCGATTCTGTATTCCACAGAGCAGATATTGCGATGTACAAAAAGAAAAAACAGATGAAAACAACAACCGGAATAAGAGAGTAACCTATGATCTCACTGAGCATTTAACGTTTTTGAGGCATACAAATGAATGACAACAATTGTAATAACCATCCTGAAGACTCCCTTGCCTGGGAGGAGATAAGCTGCGAGCATATAGTAAAGGATGAGTGGATAGATTTCAAAAGATTATCCTACAGGTTCCCGGACGGAAGTATATTTGAACCTTACTACTGCTATAGCCGCAAAAATTATGTTGTTATCGTGGCTTCCGACACAGATGGGAATTATCTATGTGTTAAGCAGTTCCGGCAGGGAATAAAGGAAGTGACTACCGAGTTTCCGGCCGGAGGCATTGAGCGTAAGGACAATAAAGAATACGGAGACAGCAAAGATGATTCTTCAGAAGATGCACTTCAGGCTGCAAAACGGGAACTGCTTGAGGAAACCGGATATGAATCCGATGAATGGAGCCATCTCATCACTGTTCCCTCCAATGCAACCATCGCAGATAATTACGCCTATATCTACCGGGCAAAAAACTGCAGAAGAGTGGCGGACCAGGCACTGGATGAAACGGAGTTTCTGAATGTGAAGAAATATACTCCCGATGAAATCGAGAAAATGATTTCTGCCGGCAAATTCCAGCAGGCAGTGCATATCATGGCATGGCTGTTGGCTCAAAAATAAGTTATAATGATTTCAAATAGCTGTTGATACTTATCACGGAGGTAATCTATGCCTGCATTAAATAATCAGTCCACTTATACTATAGATGATATTTTTGCTCTACCTGATGGGGAGCGGGCAGAGTTGATCGATGGTGTGATGTATGATATGGCACCACCATCAGGTGAACACCAGCGTATTTCCATCAGTCTTTCAACACAGCTTTATAATAATATACAGAAAAACAAAGGGAACTGTCAGGTATACTATGCTCCATACGCAGTTTTTTTGAATGATGACGATTATAATTATGTAGAGCCGGATATTGCTGTAATCTGCGACAAAAAAAAGCTTGATGATGAAGGCTGCCACGGAGCCCCTGACTTTATAATTGAAATAGTCAGTCCCTCCAGCAGAAAAATGGACTATATGATCAAAATGATAAAATACCAGAAATCCGGTGTTCGCGAGTACTGGATTGTTGATCCACTTAAACAGAATGTACGTACCTATGATTTCATGGAAAACGAAACAGCTGACTATTCATTTGGAGAAGATATACCTGTGGCTATTTATCCCGGATTTTCGATTATTATTCCTGAATAAAATCAAAAGCCCATCTGAAGCATCAATAAAATGATGATTCAGATGGG
>JAILDF010000281.1 GCA_024689585.1 Oribacterium sp. | reverse complement strand
AAAAAAGCCCCGAGCATATTGCCGGGGCTCGAATTATTAAAGATCAACCTTAGGTAATCTCTCAAAACTCTTCTGTAACTCATCATCGGTCGGAATATAATCGCTCATTTCACCGTCATTAAACTTCTGATAAGCTACCATATCGAAGTATCCTGTACCGGTGAGACCAAAGAGAATTGTCTTCTCCTCACCGGTCTCCTTGCACTTAAGAGCTTCATCAATAGCAACTCTGATTGCATGACTGCTCTCTGGAGCAGGGAGAATTCCCTCAACTCTTGCAAACTGCTGTGCGGCCGCAAATACAGAGGTCTGCTCAACGGAAACGGCTTCCATGAAACCATCATGATAGAGCTGTGACAGAATCGGACTCATTCCATGATAACGGAGTCCTCCGGCATGGCTTGCGGAAGGAATGAAGTTACTGCCCAATGTATACATCTTGGCAAGAGGGCATACCATTCCGGTATCGCAGAAGTCATATGCAAACTTTCCTCTGGTGAAACTTGGGCAGCTCGCGGGCTCCACCGCAACTATTCTGTAATCCTGCTCGCCTCTTATCTTCTCACCCATGAACGGGGAAATAAGACCTCCAAGATTTGATCCGCCGCCTGCGCAGCCAATGATCACATCAGGCTTCACACCGTATTTTTCAAGGGCAGCCTTTGCCTCAAGTCCTATGACAGTCTGGTGAAGAAGAACCTGATTCAAAACACTTCCCAGAACATATCTGTAGCCCTCTGTCTTTGTTGCAACCTCAACAGCTTCAGAGATTGCGCAGCCAAGGCTTCCGGTTGTTCCGGGATGCTCTGCATTGATCTTTCTTCCTATCTCGGTTTCCATGGATGGAGATGGGGTAACACTTGCACCATAGGTACGCATTACCTCACGCCTGAAAGGCTTCTGCTCATAGGATACCTTTACCATGTAAACCTTACAGTCAATGCCGAAATATGCGGATGCCATGGATAATGCTGTTCCCCACTGTCCTGCACCGGTCTCTGTGGTCACGCCCTTAAGACCCTGTTTCTTTGCATAATAAGCCTGGACGATGGCAGAATTCAGCTTGTGGCTTCCGCTTGTATTATTACCCTCGAATTTATAGTAGATCTTTGCAGGGGTGTCGAGAGCCTTCTCCAGACAATAAGCTCTTACAAGAGGAGACGGTCTGTACATCTTGTAGAAATCAAGTATTTCACCCGGAATGTCAATGTAAGCTGTTGTATCATCAAGCTCCTGTTTTATGAGTTCATCGCAGAATACCGGGCGAAGATCTTCATAGCCCATAGGCTTAAGTGTGGCCGGGTTAAGAAGCGGAGCCGGCTTGTTCTTCATGTCAGCTCTTACGTTGTACCACTGCTTTGGAATCTCATCCTCGCTAAGATAAATCTTATAAGGAATTTTATCATCGTAACTCATGTACTGTTTCCTCCCATATTTTCTGTTTTTATAATTATACACTTTTTCGGGAGAAATGCCTTATTCCCGTAAAAAAACCGGAGAATGATGTCATAACAACCATAACTGTACAGAAAGACTGCCAGGCTGAGACTGGTGCATATTCAGCTCCGCCTGATATGCCGGTATGGAAGTGCGCCCTTAGTTCCCAAGGTATTATCATTGCTCAGAATCACTTTACTTTACACTCTTCTGTCGTTCCGACCTGGGAAACGATTAGCTTTTTCTGGTCATCGGAAACCGACATAAGAGCACATATCAAAGAATCATCTTCAAGTTCGGCGAGATAAACCCCGTGTCCAAGAGGAGTCAATGTATATACCTCATTGTCGCCGCCATCATCATAGATTTGGGTTGCCGTGCCATAGGTTCCGTTTTTCAAGAGCTTTATCTTCCAGGTAGAAAAAGAACCTACATAAGATTTATTCAGAGGTTCGGGATCAGAGTTTCTCTGAGCAACATCCTCATCCCATTTTCCATTATCACCGGCCCAGAAACCGTCAGATGCGTAGTTGTTGTTAATACGCGCACCGTCAGGACCTATGAAATAGCATTTGCCTTTGGACATTACCCAGGTATTTCTTACATACTTTCCCTTGGAATCCTTGTACATGAAAATATCATCTCCCAGGTCTTCAAATTCTCCGCCGGTCACGGCAAAGGTTGTAGGGTCATAGTTGTCCACACCGTCAGGAAGATTTTCGCTGCTTCCGGATTTTTTCTGGCTGATGGAGGAATCCCAGCTACCGTCGCTCTTTACATAGTAACCATCCGGGGTATAGCCGTCGGTCATCATGTAACCTTCCTCGTCAATGTAGTAATACTTACCCTTATCTTCTACCCAGACA
>JAILDF010000279.1 GCA_024689585.1 Oribacterium sp. | reverse complement strand
AGAAGTTACGGTACTTTTTATGCAGTTTTTGACAGGCCTCTTTTGTACCATCATTTTTTATGTCAGCAGGAAACCTCTTTTATATTCGTTATTCGCATACGGCTTTAATTAATTTAATGCGGTCACCAATGTCTCCTGCCCTCCAATCTAAGGACATCGTATCAATTTCTGGTCTGGCTTTATTTCCATGTTTTTCTATTAAATTGTCCTTAACCTGCCGATAAGCCCAATAGGTGTAAGCAGTATTTAAAGTATCTGAACATGATCTCAGGAGGTTTGTCATGTCAAAACTCACAATCAATGATGCCCTCACTACCTATGGGAAACAGATCAGAAAATATACGATGAGGATGAGCGAGGTTCGTAACGAAAAGGAATCATTGGCAAAGATAATGGAAGAAGAACCGGAAAAAGCCGATGTCTTAAAGGAGGATTATGACCGGCTGGAGCTTAGCTACCAGGCGCTCTCTAAAAAACATAAGGAATACTGTGATTATACGGCCATGGTCACAGAATTACAGGCATCTCTCCAAAATATACAGGCTGCCAAAAATGAAGCTGACGCTTACGCCAAGGAGAGCGAAGAAATGAGCATATGTATGCAGGTAGCCATTCGTTACGGAAAAGGTGACCGCGTTCCTGCAAAAGATCTAAAGAAACTGATGGAAAAGTTTCCGGAACTTTATACTATGGCAGAGCAAATGCGGATGATGTCTAAGAAAACCAACAAGAAGCATAAATCTCTTTGGGAAGACAAAGATAAAAAGCCAGAAGATCAGCCGGATATTGACGAAACCGAAGCGTCTGATGGTGCCCCGGAAATAGTAGAAGCTGGTGCTGTAGCTTCTGATGCCGGAGGAACCGGCTCGGAATAAAACAAAGAAAGGCCTGTGAAGATTGCTCAACTTCATAGGCCTTTTTCTCATACTATAATTCCATTCCCATCAGTATCACTTCTTTTTCTTTCTTAAAACCATACCTTTCGTAGAATTCGGGTAGAACGCCTTCCCCGGCAGTAATGAGGTGCACACCTACCATCCCTTGATTTTTTATATCAGCAAGACACTTTTCCATGAGAAGTTTTGCTATACCGCGTCTCTGATATGCCGGATCTACTGCTAGGTCATTAATCTCAAAAGTCCTGCCATAATGGAACAGCATTGATGTACCAAGGATAAATCCAACAACCTTGCCATCCTCGATGCATTCCAAACCATACGACTGTTTTGATTCCAGAAGTTCTCTTACATGGATAATAGCATCTTCTACATTCCATGGATCATTCCACGGTTCGCCATTAAAAGCTTCTGCATATATCTCGCCGTATCTTTCTAGATTTTCTATTTTTATAGACTGAATCTTATACTCCATTGTTCTTTCCTTTAATCTTTCTTAGTGCTTCTATAAGCTCTGGAATGGTTGCCTCAAAATCCACTCCATACCAGGGTTTATCGGGGTTCTTTTCGGTCTCAGCAATAGTTAAAGCCGTATAATCGGCTGCTATCTTAAGAGCTTCTGTCCTGTCTATTCCAAGGGCAAATGCACCTGCAAGGACACTTGAAAAGATATCTCCGGTCCCATGATAAGATGCGGGGATCTTATCGTTCTGATAGCTGAAGAATGTCTCTGTATTTGAATCATATCCCATGGCTCCTGTCTTTCCATTAGACAGGGAAACACCCGTAAGGATAGGTGTCTTCGTACCGAATTTGGAAAGCTCTAGGAGAAGTTCTTTCACGTAATCTTCATTATAGAATTCTTTATATGGAATGTCCATCATAAAGCTAGCCTCAGTAATGTTAGGATCTATGATATCAGCTACCGCACAAAGAGAAGCATTCTTCTTTGCGTAATGCTCATTAAACGCAGGATAAAGCTTTCCGTTATCTCCCATTGCCGGATCAACAAAGACAAGGGTGTCTTTATTTCTAAAGTTCTCGATTATATCTATTACCGTATCGATCTCCTCTTCAGTTCCGAGGTAACCGGTGCAGATAGCATCAAAGGTTATGCCCTCATTTTTCCAGTGGTCAGTGATGGGCTTTAACTGGTCCGAAAGGTCCTTACACGTGAATCCTTTGAACATGGTATGGGTACTGAGCACTGCTGTTGGAAGAATTACGGCCTCAATCCCCATTGCAGAAAACAGTGGCAGTGCTACAGTCAATGAGCATTTTCCAAAGCATGATATGTCCTGGATAGTAAGTATTCTTTTCATTTCTTTTTCCTCCCTTTTTTCCTATATTGTTTCAGGTTACTATACGTTATAGTTCCTGTTACCAAATATTGCAGTCCCTACTCTCACCATTGTGGCTCCCTCTTCTACCGCTACTTCATAATCTCCGGTCATGCCCATAGAAAGAACCGGGAGCCTGAAGTCATTGTCTTGACCTGCGATAAGCTGTTCTTCATAAAGCTCATGCGCAAGGGTATTAAGCTTTCTAAAGAACAGTCTATTGGTCTCCGGATCCTCTGTATAAGGTGCCGAGGTCATGAGTCCGAGGACCTTCAAATGGGGAAGCTTCAGGATACTTTTGCAAGCGTCTTTCACTGAATCTGATTCAAATCCCCACTTACTCTCCTCTCCTGCAACATTCACTTCGAGAAGCACACGCATCACCACATCCTTCTTTGCTGCTTCTTTCTCAATCTGTTCAGCAAGGGCTATGGAATCAACGGAATGGATAAGAGCTGTATTCCCGATAAGGTACTTAACCTTATTCTTCTGAAGGTGTCCTATCATATGCCATCTTACGTTAGACATATCATCTATATTCTCAGCCTCTTCTATCTTATCCATCATCTCCTGGACATAGTTTTCACCGAACTCCTTAGCACCGGCTTTCCTTGCCTCAAGAATATATGAAAAGGGCTTTGTTTTACTTACCGCAACAAGAGTAACTTCTGAAGGATCCCGACCTGCTCTTTCACATGCAGTTTTTATTCTGTCTTCCACAAGTCTTAAGTTAGATTCTATTGATATCCCATCACTCATTTCTTCTATCTCCTTCCGAATCATTTGTGATTCAGTGTAGTACCTATCTGAACATCTATAAATAACCAAAATTAAGATAAAACATACTACCAGATTATTATAGGCAGCCGTTCCTCAAAACCCAGATAAAATACCCGAAGCAGGGTTGTATTAAACAGCCAATAGCTTTATCATTTAAAATAAGTGTTATCCCAAAAACGTTTTAATTAAAGGATTGATACAACATAGATGAATTACGAACAAAACAACGGTCAGAAGAACTTCTTTCTTGAGATGGAGAATCATCAGATCTCTGCACAGGAGTTTTTCTGCCCCTTCATGCTTGAAGCATTGGAAAGAAACTTCGGACTGGATAAAGTCATAATCATGTATTTCGACACTCACGGACATTTTCTTTCCATGACGGACAAGGATGGCCCGCTTAATGATGATGAAACTTCCGGAGTACATAACAGAACTATCAAAAACTATATCTATACCATACATGATTACCCGAAAAGCTATTCCAACGGAATTGTGGACATGTATCACTGGATAACCATACATAAAAAAGAAGTATCTGATATGACTTTGGAGGATAATGCTTCGGTTTCGACTGTAGCAACAGCATATCTTAAGGAGCTTACCAAAACAGAACATAAGGTGGCTTCTTTTATGGCAAAGGGCTACACCTACAAGGAAATAGCCGCCGAAATGATGATAAGCTACCACACCGTGAAGAAGCACGTTGAAAACATATATGAAAAGTGTCATGTAAACAGCAGATACCAGCTGATAAAACTGTTTTCCAAAAGAAATATAGGTTGATAAACACTTTTCATCACTATTTGTGCTGCTGCCAAAAGGCGGCGGAATGGAGTTTATATGAAATATAAAATGATAGCTCTGGACCTGGACGGAACACTTACCAATTCAAAAAAGGAAGTTTCAGAACGAAATAGGGAAGCATTGAAAAAAGCTGCTGATAAGGGAGTTCATATAGTGCTGGCTTCCGG
>JAILDF010000259.1 GCA_024689585.1 Oribacterium sp. | reverse complement strand
TCTAAATCTCTCCAGATCTCTCCTAGTAGTAATCTTGTAATTATCTTCATCCCCCGGGATAGTCACGATATCCATTCCGGCAAGAAAAGCAGGTTCTGTTGAGCCGTTAATGCTCCCCATCCTGCCATCTTCGATCATCTTCTTATTAGCCTTTAGATATTTTCCGTAAAGAAAAAGCTCCGGCGCTTGACCGGCCATGATTTCTTTTCTTTCAAGCAGTGCCGCAATCCTTCCGGTCTCATCCACTTTGTAAACCGTGTCCTTCATCGGCAACACCGGAAGCACACCGTCATATCCCTTTAAGGCGTTAGCCATATTCTTAATCAAAGCATCCTTAAGCTTCGGTCTTGCGGCATCATGTATGAGGACAGAATCCTCAGCATTAGCCTGATCCTCCATAGCCTTAAGGCCATTATATATGGACCACTGTCTGGTCTCCCCGGGAAGCGCAAATCCGGAAAATATGTGCCGGTCATCGTACTTCTCAAGAACGGCAAATATTGCCTCCTGCCACTTTTCATCCGCCACTATGACCATGGACTCTATGTCCCTGCATCGAGCCAATGTCTCGATGCTGTACTCGATGATCATCCTGTCATTCACCTTTAAATATTGTTTCGGGATGTCCTCCCCCAGTCTCGTGCCGGTTCCCCCGGACAACAATATTGCCCTCATATATGATCCCCTAATTCACTAACATATACATCTGATATTTAATCTCTCTCATGCCAACATCAAGAATATCTGATAAGATTTATAACCACAACCAACAGATAGAAACGCAGGCTTGTGCCATCAGATCTATACCCTTTTCCTCACGTCGGCAATGATGTCCTTATACGACCTGTCCTTTCCGAAAAGGATGTTGGTACCCAGGATAAACCCATCCACTCCCTTTGGCCCATAGGTCTCTACCTTGTCATAGGTGCAGGCTCCATCCCAGTACATCTTGAATTTCATTTCTTCCTTAAGTTCCAGAAGTCGGGTTACCTTGAAATCCACATATGGAAGGTACATCTGGCCCGCATTACCGGGGTTCACACTCATGACCAGGATTTTGTCAACAATCCTAAGCATTTCATAAACCGTTTCAACACTGGTTCCCGGGTTAATGGCTATGCCAGGTATCATCCCGGCATCTATAATGTCCTGAAGAGTTGATGATGGATGGTATTCTGCTTCAGGATGAATGTAAACCGTATCACCCTTTCTCAGCTTCCTCAAAAACATTTGGATCTCGTTCCTGGGATGCTCTATCATGAGATGCACATCCAGAGGTTTCGTTGTGGATCTCGCAATACAGTCAAGATCATTTAATGACATGGCAAAATTGGGAACATATCGTCCATCCATTATATCCACATGAAATGAATCGATATTCGCTTCCTCAAGTGCCTTTACTTCATCATACAAGTGCCCGAAATCCGCACACATCATGGATGCATTAAATTCTATTCCCATATATTCACCCCTTTTCATCACTGATAACCATGGCGTTCTGAATCATGATCGGCATATTTATAGCCTTGCACATCGTCACAAGACTGCTTGGATCCCCGTAATACGCATCCGCCATAACAAGCGCCCTGTCCAGGTCCGCTGTGTCATCGTAGATCCCGATTTCATTATCCTTATAATACTTTATTCTTTCCTCAAATTCTTCCCAGAGCTCCGGCTTTAATGAGCAGATGGTAGCTTTCATAAGAGGGTGCGGTCGCCACAAAAGTGCAACCTCGGCCTTATGTTCAACGAAGACATTAAACACATCAAGGATCTTTTTCAGCATCTGCTCCGGGTTTTGAAGAAATGCCGTGAGGCTCGTGTTGTAAATGATTATCTTTTTGCGGCTTCCGTCCGGTTTAAAGATGAATTTTTTCCACTCTTCCGGGATGGCCACATCCTCCATGTTCATGGATTTGATTTTTTCTATCTTCGGGGATCCTGTGCCTTTTATCTTCTTTTCAAAATATTCCCTGTTCTGTTCTCCGGTATACATGACCATGCACTCAATGTACACCTTCCGCATATTTTCGGACTGCACGATAACTTCATCCGCATAGAGCACAGCAGGAAGCTTCACAAACTTTTTCATCCCCTCAAGGGCACTTTTATTATATGGGTCCGTCTCTTCCAGAACAAAATATGGAATATAAATAAGCTTATCCGTAAATTTCCTGAGATTTTTCGAATAGAAGAAGGGATGGATGGTTGTCACTAAATTTTGGTCATCATACGGATTATGAATATATATCTCGTCCGGATGATTCGCCTCCAAATTGTATTTCTCATAGGAAATCACCGGCACATCCCCGGGGAACTCATCTCCCTCATAGTTCATCTCCCCATAAGAACCATCGGGGTTAATGTCATAGTACGGAATAGGTATGACCTTCGCCTCCACCATCGGATCCTCGTCTGCCTTTTTCCACACAGTTTCCAGAGAATCCCACATAGAGGCTTTATAGGGAAGAAAGACTACTTCCTTTACCTCCGGGAGGTCGTTTTGCATCCTGTTTGTGATCTCAAAATGACTTTTTCTAAGCTTCTTATAAATCTTATCCACAACATAAGTTTCACCGTTTATAAGCTGGTTATAAATCTGAAATATCAGCTCACAGTATTCTTCAAGTGCCTTTACCGAAGTGGTTCCCTCACCTTCAGATTCATCAATCCTCTGCCCCACAGCTATGGCGGTGTTCTGACAATCCAAAAGGCAGGCAACAGCTGAATCAATATCCCCTTTGTTTAGACATTGAACTAAGTTTTCATGAGCTTCAGAAAGAAGCCCAACAAGTTCCATCAGCTGTTTTTTCAGATGTCTTTTCATGTTGCAGCTCCTCCCTTACAAATAAGTACACCGCATCGTCTCGTACTTAATTTCGACTTTTCTATATCAAAATATAACAGTTTAGACGGGATATGTGTAGATCAGACTCGGCAGACGGACCAGGGGGACGGAGTTAGTGGTTCATTTTATGACAAAATGAGCCACTAACTCCGTCCCCCTGGTTCATCAATCAAAATCAAACCCCTCCGAGGATCTAAGTCATCTTTGGGGTTCGATTTTAGGTTTTTCCGGCGTAATGCACCGTTTTGACCAAATGTCTGCCGGTTCTTAATTAATTATGCCCCATGCTGCTTGTAATAGTCATCAAACAGCTGATTAGTCGCCTCAAGTGTCTTCTTGCTGATCTCCGGAAGTTCTCCACCCCATGCCTTGGTAGCCTCGTTGTAGCCGGCTGTAACGGCGGACTGAAGATTCTTCATGAGCTCAACATTATCACCTGCAAATGCTGAAACGAAATCGAAAATTCTCTGGGAAGTGTTCTCCACGCTGAAGTAACCGCCATCGGAGATTGCCTCCTGCGCCGCAGCCTTGGTCTCGGCGTCCACGGTATAATTACCGCTGGCAATGAACTTCCAGATACCATCTCCATCCTGTGTGAGCTGAGCATTGGCCGCACTCCACTGACGGAACTGCTCTCCCAGGGTTCCCGAAGTCATCTTCTGAAGGAACTTCGCCTGGATAGCTTCCTGCTCGTCCTTAAGCTGGGAGATGATCTCGGATCTTTCGGATTCGCTAAGCTTACTGACTCCATACTTGTCGGCCTTTGAAACATCGACAGCCGACGATTTCTTTCCGGAAGAAGCGCCCTGTGACAAATCGCTGTCTTCCGAGGATTTTGATCTCACAAAGGAATCAACAGACATATTAAGCTCTGCTGCCTCGGTCGAGACATTATCCTGACTCTGCAAAGATGATTTCTGCGACTTCCCTGTCTCATCGGTCTTCTTCGTAGAGTTTGTGCTTCTTAAAAGCATACTCGATGAATTGTCTATACGGGATAACATCCTTGTCTCCTCCTATAAAACTGATCAATTCTGCTGCAAATGGATAGACTTTCACACTATCCTTTCTATGTTAATCGACATTTTGGGTTTATTATATAAATCCTAAATATTAAAAGACGATGAATTCTAATTCGCAATGAAACGCCCGTATGCGTATGGCCGCTTGTAATCATAGCGGTTTACTTTAATTCCAGCCTTTCGGTTTGCGGCATGAACGATCATGTAGTTCCCGGCATAGATGGCCACATGATTTATATACCCGGTCTCATCCGCATAGAATATGAGGTCACCGGGCATCACTTCTTTTCCCTTCAGATACACACAGTTTGCATACTGGTCACGGGAGGTTCTTCCGGTTATAATGCCGAAATGCCTGAACACTTCCTGCACAAATCCCGAGCAGTCACAACCGTTTGTAAGAGAGGTGCCACCCCAGACATAAGGATTACCCACAAACTGCATTGCGAAGCTGATCAACGACTGCCTTGCTCTGGTGGTGTACTCACTTTCATTTGTGAACTGTTGAAGCACGCTGTAGTCTGCGCTGATGTAATTCTGTATGGATACTGTGTCGAGAACCTCTTCCTCCTGCTGCTTTGTCATAACGTCTTCAGGGTCCGTCCTCACGGTATTCGAAGTGTTTACAGCAGGCTTGTTGTTGAGGAACACAGTGGTCACGGTCTGATTCTTTGCCACAGATCCCGAGGAGCTGCTTTGCTCAGCATCCAGCGGTTTTGGAACCGGGTCGTCTTTTTTCTTTTCGATTACCACCTCACCGGTGATACCGTACTTTACTGTTGTATCGGAGGAATTACTTTCAGCTCCTTCTTCAGTATTACCGGATGCATTTCCTTCATTCTCCTTTATATTCTTCGAAGAACCAAAAACCTCTTTTGCATCCTCCCCGTTCGCCAGCCTCATAAAATCATTCACGGTCATGGAGGCATTACCCTCAAACATCTGTCGGGTCCCGGCAGCAAAAACAGGTGTCGCTGCCAACACAGCCACACCTAATGACAACGCAATTATGCGTATAAGTTTATTCAGTTTATTTGGCCTCTCTAAAATACCGTTATTGTCCAAATTACTATACCTCAGGGGAGCGCCTCCATCATCTCAATCACCTTTTCCATGGGCATCTGGCCCGGGGCGCTGGTTTCTCCAACCGTTGCAAATGTATAGTCCGAACCGAACACCGCTCCGCTCACACGGCTTATCTTTCCCATATCCCCCATGGACATGATAATCATTTCATGCTGCCCTTTGTCTTCTTCCTTAAACTTCGCAGTAGCATACAAAACCGCTGCCACATCCTTTGGAGTCACCGGCATAAAAGCAGTCTTTAAAATGTCCGCGCCTGAGCTTCTCAGAATCATAAATTTATCTATAATCTCATCCACCTCAGGTGTAAAAGCAAAATTATGATATGAAGCTATGGTTCTGACTCCATTCTTTTTAGCAAGCCCCAATATACGTCCGAAACTATCGGCAGCTACCGTATCCTCCAGATCCACGAGACCAATGTCTCCGCTTTTAACAGCATCACTTACAAGTCTTTCATAAACCTCCGGATTATCCGGAAACTCTCCGCCCTGACGCTTTGTCCTGATGGTGAAGAGCAGCTTT
>JAILDF010000252.1 GCA_024689585.1 Oribacterium sp. | reverse complement strand
GCATTAAGCTCCTTTGCAATCTCCGATAATGCAGTAAATGTACATCCCGCTGCATTTCTGCTTCCGTTGATCATTAAAACTTTCATTAATTACCTCCTCGTGCTGCATTTTAAACCTATTATACACAGTCTTGTCTCTTTTAACTATTGACTAATATTTGTTTTCGCCTAAACTTTGTTACATCATAATGTTTTAATTTATTTTCAGAGGTATATATAATGCATATAAACAGAGAACACGTGCTTTCAGCTTTTGATCGTTATACATCAGCCTATGATGTTTCAGATGTGAAGGTAAAACTCAAGATAGATCACACTTACAGAGTTGCAGAGCTTTGCGACAGGATATCCGACTCCCTTCACCTTTCTCAGGAAGACCGTGACATTGCCTGGCTTTCCGGTATGCTTCACGACATAGGCAGATTTGAGCAGTTAAGAAGATATCATACATTTATGGACAAAATCTCCTGCAATCATGCAGCGCTCAGCGCAGAAGTCTTGTTTTCGGACGGAAATATCAGAATGTTTACAGAGGACTCTTCGGAAGACAAGCTATTGGAAAAGGTCATTCGTCTGCACAATGTTTACATATTACCGGAGGATCTCAATGAACGGGAACTTCTTTTCACGAACATCCTGAGAGATGCGGATAAGGTAGACATTATCAAGGTCAACTGCATCACACCGAGAGCAGAAATATATGACATTCCTGAAGCTGATTTCAGAGCTTCGACCATATCCCAGGATGTTTTCGAAGACATAGTCTCAGAACATAATGTTGACAGAAACCACTCAAAGACACCTGCCGACTATATCATCGGTCATATCGGTTTTGTATACGGACTGGTTTACAGACAGAGCTTCATAGAGGTCCGTCAGCAGGGCTATCTTGATGAGATGCTGGATTTCAAGAGTGATGTCGAAGACACCAGAGAGAAATTCAAAATGATAAAAGAGACCATAAACAAATACATAGACAGACACATAGAGAGTATCTGATTCCCTCTATTAACGCTATTTTTTGGAGCCTTAATATCTGATATACAGATTCAGATATAATTGGCTCCATTTTTCAAACGACATAAAAACGTCACATTTTTGATTTATATATTTTATTGTTAATTGCCGATAGTCAATTAACATATACTTAATACCTTTAAATAATGGTATTCGTTTTATAATTATTTTCACTTAAGACACTAACGGAGGATAACTATTGATAAAAAAAATAATACCTACAGCCCTGGCTGCGGTCGGCATCACTCTTAGCTGGGTCCTGACTTCCTTTGCGGCCATTCCCCTTTCGGATTTTGGCTCTTCGGTAAATCCAACCCAGATACAGGCAGTCACCAATCAATACAATATGATCCCTGCCTCCATACGACAGGCTTATGAAGCAAGCGGAAATGTCATCTATTTCTTTGATACCAATCCGCTTGTGGACAGTGTTCTGGGCGCATATTCCGGTCAGGAAGGCCGGGAAGCCAAGATCATACTTACAAATCAGGACTATGGCGGAGCAGAAGCCATCACCCATGAAATGGGTCACTACTTCGATGACATCTGCATGGCGGATCAGAATGCCAAAATGAAAGTAGTTGTATACAGAGGCATTAAGTTCCTGGTGGCTCAGGAAGGTGACAGATTCATTTCCGATACGGATGAATTCAAACAGATCTTCAGATATGAAGCCAAAAGCTCTCCCGTATCCTCCTACGAGAAGACCGATGCCAATGAATACTTCGCCGGCGCCTTCGGTCTCTACTGCACAGATCCGGATACTCTGATGGCCTATGCGCCTTACACCTACAATTACATCGATAAACTGGTCAAAGAGTTCACCCAGCTTTATCCGGCATCCGCAGAAAACATTGCACTGACAGTCACAATTCCGGCCACCATCGACGAGATCACCGGCGGTGCCACAGTTTCAGGTCTGTATATAAATAACAGTTCTTCTGCCAATGCTTCAGCCCAGGAAACTCTCTCTGCCCCGCCGCTTTCAGGAACCCAGGCTGCTCCGACTACCGGAAATGTTACTAAGGTTTCAGGCGTTTCTTCCAACGGAACTTCCTATACCGGCTATACAAATGTCGACATGGACACAGAGAAAGGTGCAGCCAGCACAAGTCAGTCTGTTGAAACCGCCATGTCCGCCGCTTCCCAGGGCGAAGGCACCAAGACAGTAACCAACGCCGACGGCTCCGTCACTACCACAACTGTTAAGTCCACCCCCTATGGCACGTTGGTTTCTGTAGTTACTACATATCAAAGTTCATATTGATTTTTCCAATCCTAAAAGAGCAAGGGCGTTAGCCCTTGCTCTTTCTGTTTCAACAAAGATCAAATAACACTGCGCATCTCAATTCCGACAGAATTCATGCTGATCATCACGCTGAAAACAAGAATCGTAAACAGAACTGTATGAACCAGCGGATACATCGCCCTTCTGTTCATCCCCGGAAGCTGTTTTCTCTCCCAAAGGCTGAGAATCGGCAGAAAATACGACATGTACACAAATCTGCTGCTGTACACAAGTCCGCCCATCATCTCCGGTCTTTTCTCGAGATCTTTTATATCCATATAACCAAAAATGAAAACCAAGGCTTCAAAAATCAGAAATGTGTTAGCCAGATTGAATTCCATATTGTCTCTCAACACCAGCCAGTGGTATGCCAATGCCAACACTCCGGGAACAATCGCCTGAAGCCAGGCATACTTTTCCTTCTTTAGTTCTGCTATGAAGCCTCCGGCTGTACCTTTAGCATTGGACATTCCTCCGTCAAATGTTCCTGTGCCTGACGCATCCGAAGCACTGAACCCACCGGCGCCTGACGTATTTGTCGAGCCAAAGCCTCCGGCTGTCTGATGTTTTCTTCTCTTAATAGTTCTTCCGCATCCCGGACACTTATCCGCCTCATCAGGCACGTCACTGCCGCAATTGGTGCATACCCTTATGGGTTTTATTCGTATTATGGGATTACCGCACTTTGGGCAGTTACTTGTATGTGCATCTATATCAGCTCCGCATTTAGGACAATTCATTTCAAACCTCATTTGTAATTTTTTAGCTTATATTACTGCTTTACAATTTACCTATTGTACTATAGGAGCCGTAATTTTACATATACATTTTTCAGCTTTACCGGAAACCAAAAACAGAGCCGGAGGGCATCCGTTTTATTGGATGCCCTCCGGCTCCGGACTATTTATAGTCGAATATTTTAATTACTTGTTATCAGCTGTTGCAGCCTTAGCAGCTGTACGTCCTGATACGAAGATTTCTGTGATAGCGTTACCGCCGAGACGGTTTCCACCATGGATACCTCCGGTAACCTCACCTGCTGCGTAGAGACCAGGGATAACCTTGCCGTCCTTGTCAAGAACATGACGGTCAACGTCTACCTTGATACCACCCATTGTATGGTGAGTTGAAGGAGCCAGGAGACGTACGCGAAGCTTAGCATCATCAAGGTTGTATGTATCAGCCTTGTATGATCCGTCATCGTTCTTTTCTGCATCACCGATAAGTGCTGAGAACTGCTTCTTTGTAACATCCTTAGGCTGTGTTCCGCTCATGATAGCCTGATCGTAATCCTTGATTGTCTCGATCACAGCATCAGCATCGGTATCGAAACCGATCTCCTTGAAGAGATCAGCAAGCTCGCCGATTGTTCTTACATACTGTCTGCCTTCAACATCCTCATCCTTGTATGGATATGGTCCAGGGATAGGAACTGCTGCATTAGCGATCTCGATGAATACGCCCTTGTGGCCCTTCCACTCGATACCATTCTTGAACTCGCCAAGAGAAAGAACGTCACGCTCAGAAGTCTCATCTACGAAACGGTTACCTGTTGTAGGGTTAATGTAGATAGCATAATCTCCGCCACCGAATGCAAGATCACCATCATCTACCCAAGAGATAGGCATAAGCTGTGTGTAGCCTTCACCTGTTGTATCGGCACCTGCTGCCTCAGCCATCTTGATACCATCACCCTGAAGTGATGAACGGTTTGTTGTCTCAAGCTTATCGTTGAGATATTCGCTTGACCAGTACTCGTTGGTCTCAACAACCTTAGCGATATTTGCAGCGAAACCACCGGTTGAAAGGATAACACCCTTTGTTGCATGAGCAACTACAGGAGTTCCATCATACATTGTAGCCTTAACGCCTGTTACACGACCGTCTTCAACGATGAGCTCTTCAGCGTTTGTACGTGTCATGATCTTGTTTGCTTCATTAGCATTCTTGAATGCGGTCATAGGAGCCATGAAGTATGTTCCCCATCTTCCGCCGTACTCTTCGGTCTTTCCATCGCCGTCAGCATCGACATTAGCACCGATGAACTGGTTCTCTCTGTACCAAAGAGCACCGATAAGTGTAGGCTGTGTATCCTCAACGAAGGTTGAACCCATTGACTCGAGCCAAGGCTTGATATCCTGACCGTCTGTGATGAACTGAGTTACGAGATCAACATCACCATAGATCCAAGAAGACTTGTCAGCACTCTGACGAAGTCCGCCATAGTAGGTCTGGAAGATATGAAGGTTCAGAGTTGAGAAAAGTGTAAGATCAGACTCAGGTGTTCCTGCATCAAGCTTAGGCTGTGCCCAGTCAAGATAAGCCTGGATCTCTTTCTTAAGAGCCTGGAGAGTAGGAAGATAATCCTTAACTACACCGTGCTTTGAAAGCTCTTCGATATCGCCGGCTACATACTCGTGATCATTGTAGTAGTCAGCGTCGAACTCGTCCTCAGACCAGTTAAGGATAACCTTTAACTCATCGATACATCCCTTAACTGACTTAACCTTGTTATACTCTTTTCCGTCGAAGCCCTTGCCTGTAGTTGCATCAGGATTCTTCTCATCCCATACGAGATAAGGCATAACTGACTGATACTGACCACCGGATACAAGTGTGTTACCACCGACCTGAGCATTCTTCTCGATAACGAGAACTGTGTTGCCGTCCTGAGCTGCCTGAGCTGCTGCGGATATACCTGCTCCACCTGCACCAACTACTACAACATCATAGGTCTCTTCGATAGTATCCTGTGCCTTTACTTCAAGTGCGTTGTTTGTAAATGCATCCTTGTTTGTTACGCCTGCCTGGTCAGCTGCATCATTAACAGCTTCCTTGATAGCTCTTGATGAGAATGTAGCACCTGAAACGCTGTCAACGCCTGTTCCGTTTGCTGCAATTATGTCATTGATAACGATATCGAATGCAGGAGTACCAACCTGATCTGTTTCCTTTGAATCCTTAACTTCGATAGCTGTTACACTCTTGTCATCGAAAGTTACATCAACAGTAACTTCGCCATTGTAACCTGTTCCCTTACCTGTGTAAGTTCCGGCTGTGAATGCAAGAGGTGCATCATTTGCAGCTGCTGCCTCACCCTTCTGTGCAGCCTCGATAGCCTTTGCAGCTGCAGTCTTAACAGCTGTAGATGTTACTGTAGCTCCTGAAACACCATCGATCTCTGCTGACTGGGCAGCCTTAACCTGGGAAGCAAGTTCCTCAAGGGCTGCTCCGCCTACTGTAGGTGTCTCATCCTTTCCTTCAATCTGTACATCTGTGATCTCACTATCTGTTGTTGTGATAGTTACTGTCACCTTTCCGCCAAAGCCCTGCTCTGAACCGGAATATGTTCCGGCAACAAAGCTTCCTGCTGCTGCCGCTTCTGTTGTTTCCGCTGCGGCTGTTGTTGCTGCTGCTTCTGTTGCAGCCGCTGTAGTTGTTGCAGGCGGTTGCTGAGCAGTACATGCTGTCATTGATGCAACAAGCCCTATGGCCATTGCGCCCTTAAAAATTCTTTTCATTCTTCTCCTCCTAGAGTATAGAATATATACTAAAATACTAATATATTTAAACATATTAGACAGTGAATATCAATTTGAAAGCGGTTACAATAGTACAACTTTTTGTGAATGATATATCATTAACCATGATTGTTAACTTCCAGAAATTTCACGACTACACACCTGCATAATTCACTCAAACGGCAGCTAATGATAAGAGCAATGAATGCTACAAAGATCTTATTTGAAGCCGCTTCCGAAGATGCCACACGAAGTGTATTGTTGCCAAGATAAGACTTGTCTGCACGGAACACCTTTTCCGAAGCATCACGACTCTTATACAGATCTATAGCCTTCTTAAAGTCCATCTTCTCAGATGAGATAATGGCAAAGTATCCGCACATCTCCAGTTCTTTACGTATCACATCAAGCTTTGGCTCCGCATAAACAAAAGTATTTTCGTTGTAGTGAATGTAGAAATAGTGATGGAAGATGATTTTCCAAAGGGTCATCGGTGTGGAATAGATCCGGGAACCTGGTCTGTATCCGCCCGGTATTTCAAGTATCTTTATGCTGAAGTTTGGTTTTCGGCTGCCTCAAAGGCATGTCTCAGATCCTCTATCAGATCATCAACATTTTCGATTCCGATGGACAAACGAAGAGTAGTTTCATGAATGCCGTTTTTCTCGAGAATCTCTGTCGGCACATCAGCATGGGTCTGAGTCACCGGATATGTGATAAGTGATTCCGTTCCCCCGAGACTTTCCGCAAAAAGGATGATGTCCAGATTTTCCAGAACCTTTACAGCAAATTCCTTTGAAGGTACATCAAAGGTTATCATAGCCCCAAAGCCCCTTGCCTGTTCCTTCATGATGGAATATCCCGGATGCTCCTTTAATCCCGGATATAAAACACGGGTCACACGCTTATCGTTCTCTAGAAAATCCGCTATCCTGTGAGCATTTTCCTCAGCTCTTTCCAGTCGCACAGCAAGAGTTTTGATTCCTCTTATGACAAGCCATGAATCAAACGGAGAAAGCCCTGCACCCGTACTTTTAAAGAGAAACCTCAGACGCTCTGAAAGTACCGGATCCTTTACAACGATAAATCCGGCTATGGCATCATGGTGTCCCGCCAGAAATTTGGTCCCGCTATGTATCACGATGTCGGCCCCAAGGTCTAAAGGATTCTGAAGATACGGAGACATGAATGTATTGTCTACGATAAGGAGGATACCACGACGCTTCGTTATCCCGGAAAGCTTTCTGAGATCTGTCACATTCATCATGGGATTGCCGGGAGTTTCGAGATAGATTGCCTTTGTGTTATCCTTTATCAGATTCTCCACATCTGTTTCATGCAGCGCTGCAGAACTAAACTCAACTCCGTTTTTCTGATTTATCTCACGAAAAAGTCTGATGCTTCCGCCATAGAGGTCTTCATCTATCAGCACATGGTCTCCGGGTCTGAACAACTCCATGACGCATCCTATAGCGCTGATCCCGCTTGCCAAAGCTATGCAGTCTGTCCCGTGTTCAAGTCCCGCAACCAGTCTTTCAAGATGATCTCTCGTAGGATTCTGAAGTCTTGAATAGTCATATCCCGAGCTCACCAAAAAACCCTTATGTGCAAAAGTTGACGACTGGTATATGGGAAAGCTGACCGCACCGTAATGCTCATTTATATCTGCTCCCTGTAAATGCTGACATCGTGTTTCTACACTGTATTCCATGAGCGATCCTCCCGATTCCCTTCCTCTGAACATGCGACTTAGAATTACACCCGGAAGTTCCAGCCGGCCATAACCTTTCCCGGCGGAATCCCCCTTCGGATCACTTCAATCCGTCTGCTGCTTCCTTCAATTGCTTAAATGCCTGCTCCAGTGTCTTCCTCGGACACGCTATATTAAACCTTTCAAACTGAGCTGTCTCAGGACCGAAGATGGCACCAGGATCCAGCCACAGATGTGCTCTGTCTGTTATCAGAGTTTCAAGTTCATCATCAGTTAATCCAAGCCCCGAAAAATCGATCCACAGTAGATATGTGCCTTCAGGCTCTATGAGTCTTAATTCCGGTAAATACTTCCGAATATGATCCTTCACAAATTCAACATTTCCTTTGAGATATTGAAGCAGCTCCTTATGCCATCTCTCACCCTTTGTATATACCGCTTCCAATGCTTTAAGCCCTAAAATATTAGCCTGACTGTAACCGTTTGCTGCATTGACTCTTTTATATTTCTCTCTCAGGTTTTTATCGGGAATTATGGCATTGGCTATCTGAAGACCTGCGATATTAAAGGTCTTGGTTGGGGAGTGAAGGACCAGAAGATGATCCCTGTATCCCGTGCCCATAGAAAGAGCGGAGGTGAACTCATATCCGGGATAGATAAAATCGCAGTGAATTTCATCGCTGACGAGGATAACATCATGCTTAACACATAATACAACTACTTGTAAAAGCTCATCTCTCGTCCATACCCGGCCGACCGGATTGTGAGGATTACATAGTATAAAAAGCTTAAGCTCCTTATCTGACAGCTTCTCTTCAAGATCCGAAAAATCCATTTCGTAGTGACCTTCGATTTCCTTCAAAGGGGAGTCCACAAGGACTCTGTCATTATCCCTGATGACTTCTCCGAAGGGATAATAGACCGGCTGCTGGATCAGCACCTTATCACCCGGATCTGTATAAGCCCTTACACAGCTCGCAAGTGCATATACAACACTGGGCGCTATCGTCACCCATTTTCTGTCAACCCGGTATCCGTAGTGTTTCTCAGTCCATAAAGCAAATGCATCATAGTAGCTGTTCCCCGGATCTGTATAACCGAAAATCCCATGATCTATCCGCACTCTCAGATCCTCCAGAATTTCCTCCGGGAGACGAAAATCCATGTCAGCCACCCAAAGCGGCAGGAGATCGTCCCTTCCCTTTCGCTCTTTTGCAAAATCATACTTCAGACAGTCGGTATCACGACGATCTGTTATAGTATCAAAATCATAAGCCCTGTTTATTGCCTTCTCAGCCATATCTTTTCTCCATCCAAACCCGCTCATTATATTTTCCGGATTCATATATGAATGTTGTCATCCTGCTTTGACCTCGAGAATGACATAAATCTCATAGTCAGATACAGACATTATTTATACTCCCAAGGCGAAGCCTCTCAGCAAACTCCCCAGTTGTATGCCTTTTTACCTGATCCGCCACCAAACACCTTTGCCAGCAGTGAGTCATCCTTTTCTGTAAAATCCGAATCCTGATCAGCTCTGTAATCCTCCTTGAGGATTCTCTTCAGGAACTGTGCGGTTCTTTCCTCCTTAGGATGTGTAAATATCTTCTCCGGTGTCCCCTCCTCCACAATGACGCCTTTATCCATGAAGATGACCTTGCTTGCAACGTCTCTTGCAAAATCCATCTCATGAGTTACCACCACCATTGTTGCACCGGATTTCGCCAGATCCTTCATAACGTTGAGAACCTCTCCCACAAGCTCAGGATCAAGAGCAGAAGTTGGCTCATCAAAAAGTATAACCTCGGGATTCAGCGCAACTGCTCTGGCGATGCCCACTCTCTGCTGCTGTCCGCCTGAAAGCTGTGAAGGATAGTAGTCATAACGGTTCTTAAGTCCCACTCTATCCAATGCATTCTTCGCGCGTTCCTCAGCTTCCTTCACGGGAACACCACGGGCGACAGTAAGCCCCTCCATCACATTTTCAAGAGCTGTTTTATTGGCAAAAAGATTGTAGTTCTGGAAAACAAAGCCTGACTTCTTTCTGATGTCACGTATGGTCTTTTGACCTGCTGCACGAAAATCTGTCTTTATATCATCAAACTCGATGGAACCCTGATCCGCACGCTCGAGAAAATTTATGCAGCGAAGCATAGTGGTCTTTCCTGAACCGGAGGGCCCGAGAACTACTATTACTTCACCCTTGTTGACCTCGAGGTCAACTCCTTTCAGTATCTGATTATTTCCGAAGGATTTATGAATATTGGTTATTTTCAGCATTTTGAATCCATCCTTTGTTATTATTTCCTCTACGGTATTCCATGAATTTTGAAGCTTCATCAGGTCTGATATGGTATTCGATCCGGCTTACACGGCACGCAGCATGGCGAAAACAGCGGCTGCACGGCTCAAGATGTAGTTTGTTCTTTTGTCAGCGGTTTTCGTCAAGCGCTTCTTGTAAACAGAGAGTACATTTTCCGCAAAGCTGAATATAAGCTGTACCACCGTGCAGAGCAGTACGTAGATCATCAGGATGACAAGGTACGCTTCGATGTAGTTGTATCCGATAGCTGCCTCTATCTTTGCGAGGGCGGTAATGTCTTTGACCGTCATCATATAAGCAAGAGATGTATTCTTTAAAAGGCTCACCGTTGTGTTTCCCACATTCGGAAGTGCCGCCACCATAGCCTGTGGAATGATGATCCTTGTATAGGCCTGAAATTTGGTTTCTCCTATAGACATCGCCGCCTCAAGCTGACCTGCGTTTACCGTAAGAAGCGCTGATCTGAAGACCTCCGAGAGAACAGCGATGGTATTAAGAGAAAACACAGTATAGGCATAAATGATCGGGTTCCAGGCGAAAACATTGTACCCTGAATGAAGTATGTTCTTAAAAAAACAGTTAAGGACTGTCGGCAAGAGACTGTAGAAAAACAGTATCTGGAGCACGATGGGAGTTCCGCGTACAAATGATACATAGAAGCCAATCACCTTTGATGATATTTTATGCTCCTTAAGCTTTCCCAGTGCCATAAAAAATGCCGGAGGCGTTGAGATAAGCAATGTTACAAAGGTAAGCTTCAATGTAACAGGTATTCCCGAAAGAGCCACCAGGAAGGTCTCCCACATAAATCCTGATTCAATTTCCATGAGTGAACCTCCTCATTAATCTTCTGAAAAAAAGCTTTCCGTTTTCGCTGAGCTTTGGCTCCGTACAGGCATCCGTAAAAATCCTGAGGTCTGCTTTATCTTCCTTAGTACTAAAGATCCCTCTGAATCTCTGAGGAGCAAAGGATTTTTCAATACCGGAAATCTGAGTTTTGATCCGTTCCTTTCTGCCTCAGAATGAACTTTCAGGCCTCTCAAAAGATGCTTCTCCAGTCTTCTTGAAAAAGTCTCTATAACAAGAGTCAGCACCCAATAGATGATGAACAGCGCTATATATGTTTCCAATGCATAGGATCCGTGATTCAGACCGATGATGAGCTGTCCCTTTCCCATGATGTCGATAAGTCCGATGGTGTAGGCAAGGGTTCCTTCCTTCATGAGATTCACAAGTGCGTTGGTAAAGTTCGGAAGTGCCACCGCCGAAGCCTGCGGGAAAATGATCCTTCTGAAGGTCTGCCAGCGGCTTAGGCCAATGCTGAGACCTGCTTCACTCTGTCCGGGATCTATAGCAAGATAAGAGCTTCTGAAAACCTCAGACATGGTGGCGCTGAACATCAACGTAAATGTAGTGATGACAAATACCGCCTTGTCGGCATTATTAATGTTGATCCCGAAGCCGAGTAAAAGCTCCGGGAGTCCGTAATATATGATGAAAAGCATTACTATAGAAGGAACGCAGCGGATGAAATAGGTGTAGCCATCAGCTATACCGCGAAGAGCTTTTCCGCCCTTAAGCTTTCCTGCTGCAAGGAGGAGCCCCAGTAGGCTTCCGAATAATACTGTTCCCGACATGATGCCGAGGGTAACAAGTGTATATGGCAGGATTTGGGGCAATACTTCAAAAATGAAGCCGGGTTTAAATGGTCTCACAATGTGTCACCTTTCTGATATCCTTCAGGTACATAATCAAATAAGCTGTAACCAAAATACTGCTTTTGTAAATCATCGATGATTCCGTCGGCTTTCAGTTCTTCAAAGGCTTTATCAAAGTCATCCGCAAACTGCTGCTCGTCCTTATTGAAGAGTGACCAGATCGGGATACCCTCATAAGGAACGAAGGCAAGCTTATCTGCAAAATCATGGTACTCGCCGTCCTCGTTTTCAACATTGGCCTCATAGGAAGTCCTGATGTTAAAGTAAGCATCATAGCGGCCTTCCAGTACCCACTGGTAGGCGTCGGCTGCTTCGAAGGCATCGCCTGCCACAAGGTCGATCTTTGCATCCGGATGCTTTGTGTTGTAGTTCTCAACGATATTGTATTGAGCATTGGCAGGTCCGATGGGAACAAGCTTTCCCGAGAACCTTGCAAAGGACTCAAGATCCGTTATCTCAGAAGCATTTTCCTTACGGATGGCTATGCCTATGATGGAAGCACCCGTGTAATTCTTTGGAAAAACATACTTCCCTGAACGCTCTTCGGTCCACCATACACCCTTGCTGCCTGCATTGTATTTACCTGTCTCAACGCCGACCAGAAGATCGTCATCGGTGGTTCCGACATATTCAAACTCGTAATCATCAAGCTTTTCGTCTATGGCCTTCCATACAGCAACCTCATATCCGTCATGGTTTCCGTCCTTGTCAATGAAATCGTATGGTACATAGGACTGGGTATGAGCGATAACCTTCTTTTTAACGCCTTCTGGAGATGCTGCACTTTCTGATGCTGCCTTCTTTGCCGCCTCAGTACCTGCGGTTGCAGCATCCGGTGTCGATGATGCATTGCAGGCTGAAAGTGCTGCGGCTGAAACTGATATAAGCGAAGCTGCTGCAATGAAATTGATAAAGTTCTTCTTCATAATTATCTCCCCCTTCTTTACGATGGTCAGCCTCCGGACTTCCATGCCTCCGGGGCTGACGGATTCTGATCGAACACTATTATTACAACATTATCTCAATGGAATGTTTCTCAGACTGATACCTTCAGATTCGGGAATGCATGTGAATCTTTTAAGGTATTTACGATATGTACCTTAGGTGTTTTCTCAGCTGCCGCTTCCCTTACCCAGTTGAGATGCTCCACAGGTGTATCATTCGGAACTGTGCAGTCTGCGCCAATGATAAGACCGGTTCTCCCTGCTTCTTCGATGATGCTTCTGGTCTCGTTCTGGATCTCAGCTTTGTTTCCTCTGTACAGGATGCTTTCCTCTGTATTAAGGAATCCTCCGATAACAGCCTTGCCTCCAAAAAACCTTCTGCCTTCTCTTAAGCTGAGGTTCTCGGTGTGAACTGCCCAGTTAAAAACAAGTGCGGGATAGTCCTGATAGATGGTAATGTAATTTGTATTTCCTCTCCAGCCGCAGATGTGAAGGATGTTTGTCTCGGTAAGTCTGTTGGCGGCCTCAAGGATCTTTTTTTCTGAAGGTGTTACATACAGACGATAAAGTGCATCAGGTATGAAACGATGGTTGTCTGTTACTGAAAGATATATTCCGTCGGCTCCCTTTGAATTTATGATGTATGGAAGAAGGGCGATGATATTATCAGCAAGCTTATCAAGAGCCTCTTCCACTGCCTCGTGATCTGTTTTTAGGAAATGAAGGATCAGGTCATTTGCTTCCTGCTCACTGAGATCATGACCGTTTGCAAGTCCGTAACGAAGATGAGAAAGCGGTGCAAAGATATTGTAGAAAAGAAGGATATCCTGACCGTAGATTTCTCTGTATCCTCTGGCAAGCTTCTCCTGATCTGTAAACCATGAATGAGCCTCTGAAACAGGTATGAAATCCGAAAGCTCTTCCGGTGTCTTTGCATCAAGTGATAACGGAAGATAGAAATATCCATCAGTCATGATCTTTACAAAATCCGGATCGAATTCCTCTTTGAACCTTCTTGCCCCATCAAGAACTCTCGAAATATTTCCGGGATTTTCAACACCGCTTACGAACTCGCTTTCGTCAAGGTAATGGTGCCAAAAGCCTACAGGGATCCTCTCCACCTCTTCATTGTGAAATGCCTTTAATACCAGTTCTCTCTTTGTACTCATAATTATTTCCCCCTTACTATTATTTTTTGTCTTCGGTTTGAATCTGCTTTTGAATTGCTTGTGTAGAACTATACTGCCCAAATACCTATTTGTATACTAGGTTATTCTTATCTCGTGTTATAGTCACGGCTTATAACAACAAAAAAGGGATGATCCTCAAATGTGAGAACCATCCCGGTTGGGCTTAAAAGGGAATTATTTTTTCCGGAAATAAAAAAAGGCAATGATTCTCACCATTACCTTTTTCAGAACTTTATCCTATCGTATTTAATTTGATATTTATCTTCCCATCGGAACTAAAGGTCATGCCCTCAGCGTCCTGCGGAGTTTCGTAAAGGGTGCCGCTTAAAACATGTTCTCCGTTGTTAATGAAAACCTCGAAGGAATAGCGGTCAAGGAGGAGCCGGAGCTTCAGGTCATCGTAAGCACCGATCCTGACTTTACGGTAATCACAGATTGCGGCTGAACGTCCGCTGCTGCTCCGGTCAAGGATCAGATATCCTGTTTTTTTATCGTAGGAAATACTTACGCTGATGTCATCCTTCACCGCAAACTTCATCTCAAAGTAGGAAGCATCCTTTGTTTCTGCCGTCATATCAACACATCTTCCGGCGATACCTTCCAGCTCGGCCTTATCCGGCGAAGTAACTGATGTTTCAACTGTACCTGTATACAGAGCTTTGATTTCCCGGATGGGCTGCTGATATATATGACCGTTTTTCAACGTCATTTCACGAGGAAAGCTCATCTGTCCGAACCATTTCTGTTCTTCCGGTATACAGTTTCCGGAATCCGGAGCCTGCATCCAGCCTATGACGATTCTCCTTCCGTCAGCTGTCTTAATGCTTTGAGGTGCATAGTAGTCAAATCCAACATCAAGGGGCTGTACCTTCTCTGAGTCACCTACGAAAGCCATAACACAGTTTCCGTTTCTGTAACAGTCTTCTGTCTTTTTCATATTCATCACAGAAACAGAAAGGACTTTTTCTCCGTCAAGAGTAAAATAATCAGGACACTCCCACATACTGCCCCAGCCTCCGTCATTAGCCCTGATAGTATCCTTATATCTCCAATGAAGGATGTCCTCAGACTCATATCTGAGTACTGCACCCAGTCCGTTTTTCAGTCTTGCCGCTATCACACAATAGTACTTTCCGTCCTCGAACCAGATTTTCGGATCTCTGAAATCTCCTTTGTAAGCTCCCTCCGGCATATCCTTTACGGTAAGTATGGGGTTTGCCTCATACTTTTCATAGTTCTCACCATCACCAAAAGCAAGACACTGTGTTTCTTCACGGAAAAGCTCCTCGCCTTTACCATGCTCATTGTGAGCTGTATAGATCAGAAGATGCCGTCCCTCCTTGTCTGTGATGGCGCTTCCCGAAAAACAGCCTGTCTCATAATCCCTGTCCGGCGCCAGTGCAGCCTTCTCGTAATCCCAATGTACAAGATCTTTGGAAGTCCAATGTCCCCAGTGCATGCTGTCCCAGCTTGTGCTGTAGGGGTTATACTGATAGAAAAGGTGGTA
>JAILDF010000244.1 GCA_024689585.1 Oribacterium sp. | reverse complement strand
CATGGTCATAAAGCTTGCAGAGTGGTCAAAGGACAAGGACTACGACAGACTGGGTCTCAAGGACAATTACACAGAATTCCTGGGAAACAAGGTTATATGCTATGATATTCCGGTTCGTCCCGGACGTAATGTTGCCATCATTGTAGAATGTGCAGCCGTTAACAACCGTGCAAAGAAGATGGGTTACAATGCGGCACAGGTGCTTTACGAGCGTGTAACCGCCAATATGAAAAACAACGAATAAGGAAAATATTTAATGAAAGTTTTGAAAAATGAACCTCTGAAGAAGCATACAAGTTTTCGTGTAGGAGGTCCGGCTAAGGTATATGTTATTCCGGAGGACGATTATGAGCTCCGGAAGCTTATAGAGTTTCTCTATGAGGAAAAGCTTCCTTACAAGATCATCGGTAACGGAACAAATCTTCTGGTGAGCGACGAGGGTGTGGATACCATCGTCGTGGAAATCGGAAAGGCTCTGGAGGGAATAGAGTTGATTCCGGATGCCAATGTTTACCTCCTGAAGGTCATGGCCGGCACTCTCATCGGTAAAGCCGCTCAGTTTGCTGCCGATAACAGCCTGGCAGGTATGGAAGCTCTTAGGGGTATCCCAGGAACTGTGGGCGGCGCGGTTACCATGAATGCCGGAGCCTACGGCACGGAAATGATAGATGTTCTCAAGTCGGTTGACGTGATCACAAAGGAAGGAAAGCTTCTGACACTTACTCCCGGGGAGCTCAAGCTCGGCTACCGTTACAGCATCGTTCCTGAGAAGGAGTATGTTGTGGTGTCGGCAACATTTGCACTGAAAAAGGGAGATAAGAAGGAGATCAATGCCCTGATGGCGGACTACCAGCAGAGGCGTAAGGATAAACAGCCTATAGATAAGGCTTCAGCCGGCTCCACCTTCAAGAGACCTGAAGGACACTTTGCCGGAAAGCTTATCGAAGACTGCGGTTTAAGAGGCTACAAACACGGCGGAGCCATGGTAAGCGAAAAGCACTGCGGATTTGTGATCAATGACGGAACCGCAAGAGCTGCCGACATTTACTGGCTTATAGGAGAAATACGTAAGAGAGTACTTTTGGAACAGGGTGTAGAACTCACTCCGGAGGTTAAAATATGGGGAAACTTCTGATAGTTACAGGCATGAGCGGTGCAGGAAAAACCATTGCCCTTAAATCTCTTGAGGACATGGGGTACTACTGCGTCGACAATCTGCCCATCCCTCTCGTGGATAAATTTGCAGAGCTTATCACTGACGGTAATGAGCAGATCACCAAGGCTGCTCTCGGCATAGATGTACGTTCCGGAAAGGATCTTCCTTTGCTTAAGGAAATCTTTGATGAATGGGACATCAAGGGAAATGTGGATTATGAGGTTGTTTTTCTTGATGCATCGGACGAAACACTTTTAAAGCGTTTTAAAGAAACAAGACGTGCCCACCCTCTCAGTAAGGATGGAAGAGTAGAGACCGGAATCGAGGCTGAACGTCAGGAGATGGACTGGCTGAAGGAAAATGCCGGTTTCATCATTGACACTACCCGATTACTCACAAAGGAATTGAGAGCCCAGCTTGCGGATATATTTGAAAAGAACAGGGCTTATGAGAATCTTCAGGTGACCATATTAAGCTTTGGTTTCAAGTACGGTATCCCTGAGGATTCTGATCTGCTTTTTGATGTGAGATTCCTTCCCAACCCCTATTATGTTCAGGAGCTTAAGACTCATACGGGACTTGAGCAGTGTATAAAGGATTTTGTTCAAAAGGACGGGGTAGCAGATGAATTTCTTACAAAGTTGAATGATATGGTAAACTTCCTCATTCCTCATTATATAGAAGAAGGAAAAAACCAGCTGGTTATCAGTATCGGCTGCACAGGCGGAAAACACCGTTCCGTCACCATAGCTGAGCTTTTATTCCAAAGCCTCAGTAAATCAGCGGATTATGGCATACGCATCGATCATAGGGATATAAACAAATAGGCATTAAGACAATTTGTATGAATTTTAGATATGTTTACTATGTAATATTTTTATAGATATGCCCATAAAGAATTTTGTATCTAATGTCTTTGTCGAGTTTTAACAATATGACTGGTTTTTGATTACCGTTTTTGATACTTTTTTCAAACCCGGGAGATTCAGGATGGAACAATCTAAAAACAAAATATCTTTTTCAAGCCGGGTAAAGGATGAGTTACGGAAAAAAGACTTTACAGCTTATGAAAAAGTAATTAATATTGGTAACGTCGATTCAAGGGATTTGAAAACCCGCTCTTATATAAGAGAATGTTTTTTAAATTCCGGTTCGGTTACAGATCCAAAAAAAGATTATCATTTGGAGTTTGTCTGTGAGGGTGCAGAAGACGCTGACCGGATTTCGGACGGATTATGTGCATTTCAACTTGAACCAAGGATTATGGAAAGAAACGGTCATCTGGTGGTTTACCTGAAGGATGCCGAACAGATATCCGATGTTCTCAATCTCATGGGTGCTGTTGACGGCCTTATGGAATTTGAAAATGTACGTATACTAAAAGAAGTCAGTGAAAAGGTCAACAGACGCGTCAACTGTGAGACAGCCAATCTGCAGAGAACAGTTTCTGCAGGCATCAGACAGGTTTCTGACATCGAACTTATCGAAAGGGAGCTGGGACTTAAGAATATAGATCCGGGACTCAGAGAGATAGCAGAAAAGAGGTTGGAAGACCCCAATGCTTCTCTTTCGGAGCTTGCAGAAAGACTCAGTGAACCCATTGGAAAAAGCGGAGCCAATCATCGTATGAGAAAGATTGCAAAAATCGCTGACTCCTTACGTGAAAAGACCGCCGAGAGAGTATGAAAAGAAGTTGAGTTTTTTGTTAATTGCAATGCAAGGGGGAATCCCGGTATTCATTGCTCACATTAGCTGATCTTCATGGAGGACAATGATGAAGGACACAAACGTAGTAGTTAATTTACCAAAGAAATCTGATGACCACCCTGTGGCTATGCTTGTACAGATCGCCAGCAGATATGAGTCACGTATATATATGGCCGACGGTCCAAGAAAGGTTAATGCCAAGTCAATCATGGGCATGATGGCACTCGGAGTAAACAATGGTCAGGAGATCGTTATTTCCGCTGAAGGTTCAGATGAGGATGCAGCTGTAGAAGCTCTCGCTCAGTACCTCAAGGGTCAGGCAGTTTAATAAATATAAATAGTGAAACACTCAAGGGGGCTATCGCTTTAGATGATCATCATCTGAACGGTAGCTCCCTTTTATTTTCTCAGGCTATCCGGGAGGGACGGTTCTCACTGGGAGGGACGGTTCTCATCTGGAGGGACGGTTCCCATCTGGAGGGACGGTTCTCACCGGGAGGGACGGTTCTCATCTGGAGGGACGGTTCGATCCACCGGGGACGGTTCTCACCGAGAGGAATGGTTCCCGCCGGTAGGACGGTTCTCGTCGGTGAGAACTATTCTCCCTGTGGACAGGTAACAGTTCAGTCGGTGGATGTTTTTATTCAGAACAAATATTCTAAATTTGTGCCATGTGTGGTATGATGTATTTGTTTTTCAAAAGAAGCATTCAGCAATAGGAGATTACAATGGCTTTTACACATTTACATGTACATACATCCTACAGTCTTTTGGACGGGGCGGGGCGGATTCCGGAGATGATAGCCCGCTGCAAGGAGCTGGGGATGGATTCCATGGCCATCACTGACCATGGCGTTATGTACGGAGTCATAGATTTTTATAAAGAAGCAAAAAATCAGGGCATCAAGCCTATACTTGGCTGTGAGATCTATCTGACTCCCGGTTCAAGATTTGACAGAGAAGTCGGAAAGGGTGACGACAGATATTATCATCTGGTGCTTCTTGCGGAAAATGACCTTGGTTACTCAAATCTCATGAAGATCGTGTCCCGCGGCTTCACAGACGGTTACTACTATAAGCCGAGAGTTGATTTTGAGACCCTTGAGGAATTCCACGAAGGGATCATTGCCCTTTCGGCCTGCCTTGCGGGAGAGGTTTCGAAAAATCTCACCAGGGATCTTTATGATGAGGCAAAGGCTGCGGCTCTTCATTATGTTGAGATTTTCGGGCGTGACAACTTTTTCCTGGAGCTTCAGGATCACGGATATCCCGAGCAGAAAAAGGTTAATGCAGGAATCCTCCGTCTTCATGAAGAAACCGGCATACCTCTGGTTGCCACCAATGATATACATTATACCTATAAATCCGACGCCGAAGCTCATGATATCCTTCTGTGCCTTCAGACCGGCAAAAAAGTGTCTGATGAGGACAGAATGAGATATCCCGGCGGGCAGTTCTATATAAAGTCAGAAGAGGAGATGCAGGCGCTTTTTCCTTATGCAAAGGAAGCTCTGGAAAATACCCATAAAATTGCCGAAAGGTGTAATGTTGAGATCGAGTTCGGACATTATCACCTTCCTAAGTATGAGGTTCCGGAGGGCTATACCCCCGTGAGCTTCCTTACAGAACTTTGCGAGAAGGGCATGGTGGAACGTTACGGAACGGAGGCTTCAAAGTATGAGGACAGACTCAGATACGAGCTTGACACCATAAGCTCCATGGGCTTTGTTGACTACTTCCTTATCGTCTGGGATTACATCCATTATGCCAAAACCCATGACATTTCCGTAGGTCCCGGAAGAGGTTCGGCTGCCGGCTCCATCGTTGCCTACGCCATAGGCATTACCGACATCGACCCCATGAGATACAATCTCATATTTGAGCGTTTCCTGAATCCGGAACGTGTGACTATGCCCGATGTGGACGTGGACTTCGAGTACGAGAGACGACAGGATGTCATAGATTATGTAACAGAAAAATACGGAAAGGACAGTGTTTCCCAGATCGTAACCTTCGGTACCCTTGCGGCAAGGGGAGTTATCCGCGACGTGGGACGTGTTCTTGATGTGCCCTACGCAAAGTGCGACCTTATCGCTAAGCTGGTACCTAACGAGCTGAACATTACCCTTGATAAAGCTCTGGAAATGAACCCGGAGTTAAAGTCAATGTATGAATCCGATGAAGAGACCCATCGTATCATTTCCATGAGTAAACGTCTGGAGGGACTTCCCAGGCACAGCTCCATGCATGCGGCGGGAGTGGTTATCTCAGGAAAGCCGGTTGTGAATTACGTACCTCTGTCAAGAGGCTCAGACGGATCCATCACCACTCAGTTCACCATGACCACCATTGAGGAGCTGGGACTTCTCAAGATGGATTTCCTGGGGCTCAGAACCCTTACGGTTATAAAGGATGCGGTCAGGTATGTTAATGAATCCTACGGGGTGAATCTCGACATAGATAAGATCGATTATACCGATCCCAAGGTTTACAAGATGATCTCCCAGGGCAAATGCGAGGGCGTGTTCCAGCTGGAATCCACGGGAATGAAGAATTTCATGAAGGAGCTTAAACCTCAAAACATAGAGGACATCATAGCGGGTGTGGCTCTTTACAGACCGGGTCCCATGGATTTCATTCCCAAGTACATCAAAGGAAAAACAGACCCTGACCATATAAGCTATGACTGCCCGGAGGTTAAGCCCATACTTGAGAACACCTATGGATGCATCGTATACCAGGAGCAGGTAATGCAGATCGTCCGGGATCTGGCCGGTTATTCCATGGGAAGATCCGATCTGGTTCGCCGTGCCATGAGTAAAAAGAAGACTTCCGTCATGGAAAAGGAACGGAAGAATTTTGTTTACGGAAATAAAGAGGAAAATATCCCCGGCTGCATAGCAAACGGCATCAGTGAAGAAATCGCAAACCGAATCTATGATGAAATGATCGACTTCGCGAAGTATGCCTTCAACAAGTCCCATGCAGCCTGCTACGCGGTTGTGGCTTATCAGACTGCATTCCTCCGCTGCTACTATCCGGCAGAGTTTTATGCGGCTCTCATGACCTCCTTTATGGACAATATGTCAAAAACCGCAGAGTACATAGATGTTGTTAAGTCCTTCGGAATCAGGATACTTCCACCGGATGTAAACTATGCGGAGGTTGGCTTCTCAGTTAAGGACGGCGCCATAAGATACGGCCTCAGTGCCGTAAAGGGTGTGGGACGTTCTGCCGCCATGCAGATCATTACCGAGAGAAATCAGCACGGTCCATTTAAGGATTTTGAAGATTTCGTCACCAGAGCCTCGGCCAAAGGCATTAACAAAAGAGCCATCGAGTACTTTATACAGGCCGGCGGAACCGATGAATTCCCCGGAAACAGAAGGCAGAAGATGATCGTGCTTCCCATGATCCTGGAAAATAAAGCCAAGGAAAAGAACAGCTCCATGGCAGGGCAGATGACCCTTGCAGATCTTCTGGGAGAGGACAGCAAGGATGCGGAGGAGTTCAGGATCACCATGCCGAAGCTTCCCGAATTTGATCTGTCAGAGATACTCCAGTTTGAGAAGGAGGCCCTGGGATTTTATCTAAGCGGGCACCCACTGGATGAATTCAGGGATGTCATGAATGCCAATATCACTGCCACCAGTCTGTCATTTAACCGTGAGGCACAAACCGACCGGGATCCTCTCAGGGACAAGCAGCAGGTCACTGTAGGAGGCATCATCACTGATATAAAAAATAAAATAACCAGCAAACAACAGCAAATGGCATTTATAGAAATCGAAGATATGGTCGGTACTATAGATGTAGTGGTATTTCCCAATACTTATCAGAAAAAGCGTGAGCTGATAAAGCCGGACAATAAGGTCTTCATATATGGTTCAGTAGATATTTCAGATGACGCCAATGCAAAGCTTATCGCCAACAACATTTACACCTTTGATGAGGCACCGAAGGAGCTGTGGCTTCAGTTTGAGGATAAAGACAGTTACCTGAATCTGGCTGCCAAAGTAGACCGGATTCTGGCTGAACATAAGGGTCTAGACCAGGTTTCTGTATATCTTAAAAAAGAAAAGGCCGTAAAGAAACTGAACCGGAATCAGGCTGTCAATGTGAATAATGCACTATTAACAACACTCAGCAGCCTACTTAGTGAAAAAAATGTCAAAGTTACATATAAAGTATTGAAAAAAATACAAAATTAAACTAATATATAGTCTCAGTTTAGAGTATTTAATTTATATAAATAGTTGTTTGGATACGTTCTGTTTTAAGTCTGTAACATATTTCAGGCTGATCCAAATGAATCTTGTCAAATACGGAGGAACTACTATGGCTGCTAAAGCTGTGAAAACAATTGGAGTTTTGACATCAGGAGGCGATGCACCGGGCATGAATGCCTGTGTAAGATCTGTTGTAAGAACCGCTATTCATGAAGGTCTCAAGGTAAAAGGAATCATGAGAGGTTATGCGGGACTTCTTCAGGAAGAAATCGTGGATATGGATACCACATCCGTTTCCGATACCATCAGCCGTGGCGGAACTATTCTTTATACAGCAAGATGCCAGGAGTTCACAACACCTGAAGGTCAGCAACGTGGTGCAGAGGTCTGCAGAAAACACGGAATCGACGGAATCGTAGTAATCGGTGGAGACGGATCCTTCAGAGGTGCCGGAAAGCTTTCAGCTCTCGGCATTAACACCATAGGCTGCCCCGGAACCATAGACCTTGATATCGCTTGTACAGATTATACCATCGGTTTTGATACAGCCATCAATACAGCAATGGAAGCTATCGATAAGCTCAGAGATACTTCTACTTCCCATGAGCGTTGTTCAATCATCGAGGTTATGGGCAGAAGAGCCGGATATATCGCTATGTGGTGCGGTGTGGCAAACGGTGCGGAGGAGATTCTTATTCCGGAGCGTTACGATGGAGATGAGCAGGCTATCATCAATCGTATCATCGAGGCTCGTAAGAGAGGCAAGAAGCACTACATCATCATCAATGCCGAGGGTATCGGACACAGCACATCCATGGCTAAGCGTATCGAGGCTGCTACAGGAATCGAGACCAGAGCAACCATCCTCGGACATATCCAGCGTGGTGGTTCACCGACCTGTAAGGATCGTTACTATGCATCCATGATGGGTGCAAGAGCAGCAGAGCTCCTTCGTGACGGTAAGTCAAACAGAGTCGTTGCCTATAAGCACGGTGAGTTCGTTGATTTCGATATCCAGGAAGCACTCCAGATGAAGAAGGACATCCCTGAGGATCAGTACAGGATTGCAAATCTTCTCGTTAGATAATAATTTCAAAGATGTGGTTTCACTTATGAAGCCACATCTTTTTTTGACCTTCAGAGTGCTTGCACACATCCTGTACTTGTGTTATCATGCGTGCACGCATTAAAAGTAGATTACATCTTATAATGAAAGGGTAAACTATGGCAGATATAAAAAATAACGAAAACCTCGAGGGTAGCAACATCGTCCTTTGTGCGGCTAATGCCTATAATCAGAAGTTCTTTTTGAATCCGGATTACAACAATCTTCCGGAGGATGTAAAGAAGGAGCTAAAGATAATTTCAGTAGGTTATACAGAAGAGATAGGCGGCATCTTCCTGATGGAGTTTAACAGGGATGACAAGCTGGTTCTTAAATCCATGCATGAAGACGGTGACAGCCTTTTTGATGAAGATAATTCAAGAAAGAAGATAGACGAGCTTGCCGAAAAATATGAGCCCCTGTTTTCAAAGCTGGAAGCCTACTACACAGCCCTTCAAACACTTCGTGGAAATGCCAAAAGAGGCAGAGAAGAAGTTGAGATAACCGATGAAGACCTTAAGGGAGAGTCCGGTTTAAACAATCCCGAAGGTATCGCAGAAGTAAGACAGGCCACTGCCGAAGAGATGCAGAGCTTCTACGGCGATGATACCGATATGGATCAGACCGTAGTCACCGAGGAAGAGCAGGGAACCATCAAAAGGACCGGCTCCTGGGATATGCCGGTACACCCCGACGACCCCGATGCCGAGCAGAACGCATATCATACGTTATTTGGGGACTAATCCACAATCGGAGATTGTGGATGCCGCCCAGCCGATGGGAACGTCAGCCCATTTAAACTCGCTTTGCGAGGGCTGACGCTACATGCCAGGTTTTCTACGAAAACCTACCACAAATGGCGAGGCTGGTTTCGGCATAACCGAAATCAAACGAAAATGCCTGCGCGTTAGCGCATTCCAATGGCATTTTCTCCTTGTAATTGAATAGAAAGAATATATGTATATCGGAAATATAGAACTAAAAAACAATGTTTACATGGCGCCCATGGCCGGCGTCACAGACCTCCCCTTCAGAACTCTTTGCCATGAAATGGGAGCCGGTCTTACCGTAACAGAGATGGTAAGCGCCAAGGCCATATTATATAAGAACAAAAACACCGAGGAGCTTATGACCCGGGGCGGAGACGGAAGCCCCGTTGCGGTACAGCTTTTCGGTTCAGACCCGGAGATAATGTCTGATATTGCCCATCAGATAGAAGACCGGTTCGAAATCATTGACGTGAACATGGGGTGTCCTGTGGGTAAGATCGTCAGCAACCATGAAGGGAGCGATCTCATGAACCACCCGGATCTGGCTTATGAGATATTAAGCCGGATGGTAAAGAAATGTCACACCCCCATTACCGTCAAATTCAGAAAAGGTTTTGCAAAAGAAGATGATACGGCAGTGGAATTCGCAAAAATGGCCGAAAGCGCAGGTGTTTCAGCTGTAACGGTACATGGAAGGACCAGGTCCCAGATGTACGCGGGAAAAGCTGACTGGGACGTTATAAGACGTGTCAAGGAGGCAATAAAAATACCTGTGTTCGGAAACGGGGACTTATTCGAGCCTGAGGACTCAAAAAGGATGATTGAAGAAACCGGCTGCGACGGAGTTGCTCTTGCAAGGGGTGCACAGGGTAACCCATGGCTCATAAAAAGAACTGTGCATTACCTTGAGACCGGTGAACTACTGCCGAAGCCAACCATATCAGAGATCATCGAAATGATCCACCGGCACACTGAACTTATGAAGGAAATCAAGGGCGAGTACACCACCATCAGGGAGATGCGTAAGCATATCTCATGGTATACGGAAGGGCAGCCTAAATCATCAAAGCTTAGAGCAGAAATCAACACAGCCGGCAGTATCGAAAAACTCTTTGAGATTGTTGACAAACTAGCCATTAATGTATAAAATCACCATTTGTAAAAGAAGCATTCAAATTTGACATATGTACAAATTTTTATGATAACAGTTTGCCGGGTCTTTCCGACAGCAATATATGTGAAAGGAGCTATGTAAAACATGGCAGAAGAGCAGGTAGTTAAAAAGAATTTACTCACACGTGCAGGTCTCAACAAATATGAGGCTGAGCTTCATGATCTCAAGGTAAACCGCAGACAGGAAATCGCTGCCAAGATCAAGGAAGCAAGAGAACAGGGTGATCTTTCAGAGAATGCCGAGTATGATGCAGCTAAGGATGAGCAGCGTGATATCGAGGCAAGAATCAGTGAGCTTGAGGCTCTTCTTAAAAATGTCGAGGTAGTTGACGAGTCCGTTGAAGGCGAGATCAATGTTGGCTGCCGCGTAGTACTCCTGGATGAAGAGTTTGATGAAGAGGTAACATATTTCATCGTAGGTTCATCAGAGGCCAACAGCCTTGAAGGAAAGATTTCAAATGAGTCTCCTGTAGGACATGCACTTCTTCATCACGTAGCAGGCGATGAGGTTGAGGTTGAGACAGAAGCCGGTGTTCTCAAGTTTAAAGTACTTGAGGTTGCCCGTCACGAAGCAGAATAAGAAATCTACTTAAAGTCTTTTTATTCCTTCTGTCAGACAGAGGAATCGGAAGTTTAATATCACAGACGGCAGGGTGAAGATGACCCGGCCGTCTTCATTAGCATAATAGATCAAAGTTCAAGGAGAAAAGAATGGCAGAGAATCAGCAGAACAATCAGCAGAATCAGGAGGCTCTGGACACCAATCACATCGTACAGGCACGTCTTGACAAGCTTGCAGAGCTTCAGTCAGCAGGACAGGATCCTTTTCAGATAACCAAGTTCGATCAGACACATCATTCAGAGGAGATCAAAGAAAATTTTGAGGCTCTTGAGAACCAGCATGTAGCTATAGCAGGTCGTATCATGCTGAAGCGTGTTATGGGTAAGGCTTCATTTGTACACCTTCAGGACAAGCAGGGTCGAATCCAGTCATACGTATCACGTGACGGCATCGGCGAGGAGGAATACAAGGCGTTTAAGAAGCTTGATATCGGCGATATCATCGGTATCGAGGGCTATGTATTTAAGACCAAAACAGGCGAGACCTCAGTTCATGCCGAGAAGCTTACACTTCTTTCAAAGTCACTTTATCCGCTTCCTGAGAAGTTCCACGGAATACAGGATACAGATACCAGATACAGACAGAGATATGTTGACCTCGTTATGAACGAGGAGTCAAAGAGAGTATTTATCAAGCGTTCTCAGATCATCAGTGAGATCCGTAACTTCCTGACAGGACGTGATTTCATGGAAGTTGAGACTCCCATGCTTGTATCCAATGCCGGCGGCGCAGCTGCACGTCCATTCGAGACACATTACAATGCTCTGGATGAAGATGTTAAGCTCCGTATATCTCTTGAGCTTTACCTTAAGAGGCTTATCATCGGTGGTCTGGAGAGAGTATTCGAGATCGGCCGTGTATTCCGTAACGAGGGTGTAGATACCCGTCACAACCCTGAGTTCACTCTTATGGAGCTTTACCAGGCATACACAGACTATGAAGGCATGATGGAGCTCACAGAGTCAATGTTCCGTTACCTTGCAGAGAAGGTTTGCGGTTCAACAACCATCACATATCAGGGAACTGAGATTGACCTTGGAAAGCCATTCCGTCGTCTCACCATGACAGAGGCCATCAAGGAAGAGAGCGGTATCGACTTCGATACAGTAAAGACACTTGAAGAGGCCCGCGAACTTGCCAAGAAGAACCACATTGAATTTGAGGATCACCACAAGATCGGTGACAT
>JAILDF010000242.1 GCA_024689585.1 Oribacterium sp. | reverse complement strand
CATGAGCCTCTATCACACATAATTGTTCGGCAATGCGGCAGATAGGCGCTTTAAGCTCTATTGCCGTGGCAAATAGCCTATCATGTGTTACTCATTTCAAGAGCCTTTCGCGGCATAAAACTACTGGCTCTACACTACCGGAAGCATGGCTCTGTCTCTACCGGACAGGCGGCTCCGCCGCACGAGAATATTCATTTGCATAAGTCAAAAAGAGGCTGTATACTAACGTGATAAAAGATATAAGCCGCTGTATATGGTTTCCAAATATGATATACCGTTTCTGAAAACGGAATAAGTTACATATGGCGCTAACAAAACCAAGGACTGGACGAAGGGTAGTATGACGAAAAAAGAACGATTCAAAAACAAAATAAAAGAGGTCTATACCCTCATAAGTCTGGTTATAGCATTCGTTACAGCGGCGCTGATATGGTACTGGAACGTTGCTCCCGGCTGGGTGGAAGGTTTCTTTGGTTACAGAACGCTCACTTTGGTCGGAATTATGTTTTCCATAGTATATCTCTTTTTCGCAAAGATGTACGACGCCCACAAGATCGGCCTCTACAGACTCCAGGAGCTGGCATTCTCGCAAATGCTTTCCTTCAGCATCGGTGACTTCTGCCTCTTCGTGGCAACCTTCTTCTGGTTCCACAATTTCAGCCGCATAAGTTTAAGGTTCTTCCTTCTTGGTTTCGTGCTTCAGTTTACAAGCATTGTCCTCGTGACCTTTATCTGTAACCGTCTCTACGCCAGGTTCGACGAGCCGCGAAAGATAATGATAGTTTACGGTTCACAGGACTATCACAGACTCCTGAAAAAAATGAAGGAGAAGAAATACCGATATCAGATCCTGGGAATCTACGAGGACACGACGGATCCGGATACCATCTTCAGGACTCTCAGAAAATGCAAAGACATTTACCTTTGTGATGTTTCCGAGGAATTGGAAAAGAAGGTGACGATCTTCTGTGACGCCCATCGAAAAGACATGCACATGTCCATGGATATGTCGGATCTCCTGAAGCTGAGCCATGAGGTGTCCCACACCTTTGACACCCCATACCTTAGAAACCGGAAAATGCCTGAGGCCTGGTACTATGCCGGTGTCAAGCGCACCGCAGATATCATCATTGCCCTCCTCGGCATCCTGATCCTGTCTCCCATCCTCATCATCACAAGCATTCTCATAAAAGCCTATGACGGAGGCCCGGTGCTCTACAGCCAGAAGCGCCTCACCAAGGATGGCAGAGTTTTCGACATCTATAAGTTCAGAAGCATGAGGGAGGACTCCGAAAATGGTGTCGCCCGGCTCGCCAGCAAAAACGACGACAGAATAACTCCCGTGGGAAACGTCATCAGAAAACTCAGAATCGACGAACTCCCGCAGCTCTTCAATATCCTGAAGAATGATATGTCCGTAGTCGGCCCGAGACCCGAGCGTCCTGAGATAGCAGAGCAGTACGAAAAAGAAATCCCGGAATTCAGTCTCCGACTCAAAGTCAAAGCCGGTCTCACCGGCTACGCCCAGGTCTACGGCAAGTACAACACCACCCCCCTGGACAAACTGAAACTCGACCTGCTCTACATCGCCCAGAGGTCGGTGCTCTTTGACCTCCGGATCATCTTCTACACCCTGAAAATCGTCTTCATCCCCGAAAGCTCCGAAGGAGTTTCCGAGGATCAGGTCACAGCCCTGGAGGGGGTCAGACCCCCTTACGAAAACCTTACGGAATGTAATCTTCCTGTAAGGGGGTCAGACCCCCTTGCGGAAGATGAACAATAGCCGGAACCGGAGGGCATCCATTTACAGGCGAATCGCCTTTAAATGGATGCCCTTTCTGTCAGTGAGGGGTCAGACCCCTTTACAAAATTATTACATTGAAATAGTGGTGGATTTATGAGGGCAAAATGTGTTAATCTTATTAAGTTAAAATAAAAGGAGCATTAACCTATGGAAAAGGAATTTAGAAATGAAGTAGAGATCGATCTGCTTCAGTTATGTTTTTTATGTTTGAGAAAGTGGAAGACCATCCTTCTTACAGGACTTGTTTTTGCGCTGATCCTCGGAGGCTACAAGGCAGCAGGCGAGCTCAGCAAGGTGGGGACGGAGGTTGCCGTAGAAGAGGAGGAGACCGCTGAAGAAAAGGTGGCTCAGTATGACACAGCATTAGCCTCCTACAAGGCATCCCTTGACCGCCTGAACGAGACCTTCGAGAAGAATCAGGCCTACGAGAAGGACTCCATAATCCTGAACATGAATCCCAATGACTATTTCTCGGGTTCAAGCACTTTCTATATAAGCACAGATTTCAAGATCATGCCGGACAAGACCTATCAGGATGTGGACTATTCCGAAGACATCGCCCAGGCCTATCTGTCTTATCTTACCAGCAGCGAATGTCTCGGCAATGTGCAGTCCAGGCTCACCGAGAAGATTCCGGCAAAGTACCTTGCAGAGCTCATACGTGTAAATTTAACCGGACGTGTGCTCACCATCAAGGTTGTGGGCGATACTGAAGAGAGAGCTACAGAGATTCTTAATGCTGTCGGCCAGGCGATTGATGCCTACAAGAAGGAAGTTGATACCAAAATACATGCACATAATCTTGACCTCATGGAGTATTCGGCAGTAGAGAATGTTCCGGCCGAGGATGTTCCGGAGGTGGTGAACAATGCTGACTATAAGGGCTCCAGGTCCGGCAGCGAAAACTATGTTGCCGATTACCAGAAGCAGTTTTCCGACAGCCAGGTCAGCCTTACCAACCAGATCGCAACCTTCTATAACAGCTACACAGCTCTCGCAGATAAAAAGGTAAGCACAGCTAACAGCAGCGCCGTTGGAATCAGCAGATCCCAGGCCCTTAAGTCCGGAGTCAAGTTCGGAATCATTGGCCTCGTTCTGGGAATCTTCGTGGCTGCAGGCTTTATCGCCTTCAAGAGCATAGTTGAAGACAAGATCAACAATGCCGGCGAGATTTCATATCTGTTTGGCCTTCGTATCTTCGGAGATTACAAGTCCGGCGCCGGAATCGCTGCACCGGGTAAGCTTCTTTACAAGCTGTCTTACGGAGATGCACTATCGGATAAAGAGAAGTTCTACCAGGTTGCCGCTGCCAATGTTAAGACCTTCGCAGCAGCCTTCAAGGATGAGGACATCAAGGAAATCTCCATGGTTGGAAGGATCGGTTCCGAAACCCTCAACACCATCGTTGATTCCATCAATGCCATAAACGGCGACAGCGCAGTTAAGGCCGCCGGCGACATCATCACCGACGCCGATGCCATCAACGCCATCAGAGATGCACAGTACACCCTGATCGCCGTTGACCGAAACACCTCCAAGAAGGACCTTCGAGACCAGCTCAAAAAGCTCAAAGGCCTCAAGAAGAACATCGCCGGAGTTCTCCTCTTCGACTAAATTCCGTAAGGGGGTCAGACCCCCTTACAGAATTATGAATGTTTATTTGATGCTGTTCCTTCGTTTCTGATTACTCATCTTCATCATCATCACTTTGGTCTTCGTCCTCATATCCCTCGCGCTCAATCACATTGCTCTTTGGAGCATACTCTCTTGTGTCAGCTGTCGGAGAGACGGTCTGGGAAGAATAGTTCTTGGGAATGTTTCCACCGGGACCAAAGGAATCATCACTGGTGTTGTTAACATCCGGCTCAGAGTAGTTACTTGATGTTGAACTGCCTGCATCCGCTGCGGTGTTGTTTGAAGCAGATGAACCTGAATTTGAAGCTGTGTCGGATTTTGCTGTTTTATATATCGTTGTAACAATTTCCGATGATGAAACACCGGTACTTATAGTTGACTTGGATGACTTCGAACTGCTCGAGCTGCTCTTGCTTGAACTTGAACTCTTTGAAGACTTTGTTGTTGAAGCAGTTGAGCTGCCGGAGCCTGTAGTATTGTTCTTTTTAGGCGTCGAATATCTCTGCGTGATCAGCTGCATTCCATCCGCCGAATATGCATAGGTATCGTTGACGGCATTAACATTGGAACCCATAGAAGTTGGAACGATGGAGGCTCCGTTGACAAATGCTCTCGTCATGGGCACAATCCCTGAGTACCAGGAACCGTCCGGCCCCACCACATACCCGTCCGGGGTCACAGTATTGGTGTAGAGGTAGCCGCGTTCGTCGAAGGCGTAGCACATGTAAACTCCGTCGCCGTCATTATCAATCCATTCCCAGGCATTCTGAGGATAGGTGCCGTCATCGTGAACATACCAGTACCCCGTCTCATTCGCCATCCAGTGCCCCGCCAGACCGGTGATGGTGCATGCCGCACTCACCGCAATGCACGCGCAGGCAGCTTTGATAAAACTAAATAAATGTTGTTTTCTCATATTATCTCCCTGGGGTCAGACCCCTTTTCCCGTAAGGGGGTCAGACCCCTTTACGAAATTCTTAACATCAGTCTAAACAGTCTCGGGTGTATTTCCTGAGGGCAGATCCTCTAAAGTTTTCCCACACGTTTATCTCTCACATGCACTTGAAAATATTATCTTCCCTCTATTTATTATTTCGCTTTTTTTCAGACCAAATATAACATTTTCACCCCCGGAATAAGATGAAATTTAGTTTTCAAAGTCTTAAGGTTTTTGTAGGGCGTTTTAGATATATTTTATGTTTAAACGATTCCCCTGGGACCTTTGCACGTACGTTTATGTAAACAGATAGTTCGCATGACGGCCTAATCAAAAAAACAACGAAGCCTCTTTGCCTGAAAGCTTCGTTGCTTTTTGAGTTTAAATATTCTGAAAAGATCCGAAGGACCTGAGGGACTGTCGGGAAGTCAGTTCGGAGTTAGTGGTCAGTTTTCAGCAAAAATCCTGATCGCCTGCGGTATAACCGACACCGTAACTTCCTTCCTCGCTCCGCCGTACTCGCCATCAATGGTCCAGTCAATGTCATTATCCGACCTGAAAGTCA
>JAILDF010000036.1 GCA_024689585.1 Oribacterium sp. | reverse complement strand
ACCTCGACATTAGCATAATCCCGGGTCAAATCCTCAATCATTCTAACACGTTCCTCCATCGAAAACAACGGAGTTTTAGAGCTGTTGACGAGAACCCCGACTATCAGCTTATCAACCATCTTTGAGGCTCTTTCTATAATGTCAAGATGACCATATGTAATGGGATCAAAGGAACCCGGATAAACGCCTACTATCATATCTCTTCTTCTTTCTCGGTATATATTTATAGCACGTAAACTTATCGCTTGTAAACAGCAACATTTTCCAAACTATTGCACTTTTTTGAAGAAAACATGTTTATTTGTTTTATATGTTTTCTCTTTTTGGAGCTCATAACCCATTTTTGTTATGTCTTCCGCTATATCATCATTAAGATCTGCTTCTATAACAAAAAGGGTATTGTCATCAACATAATCTGCATCATGCATCAGCTCCATAGCTTTTCTCTCAAATCCCTTATTATAAGGAGGATCCATGAAAACAACACCGAAGTGATAACCTTTTCCGTTCAGCCGGTTTAAAGCTGACATGTAATCCGAACTCATCACCAGAGATCTGTCCTCAAAGCGGCAGTGCTCAATGTTTTCCTGTATGCATGCTACTGCCTTCGGATTGTTTTCCACAAACACCGCTCTCCTTGAGCCTCTGGAAAGAGCCTCAATGCCTATCCCGCCGGATCCGGAAAAAAGATCAAGGAAATCGATACCCGGCACCTCAAACTGAAGCATATTAAAAAGGGTTTCCTTGATACGGTCCGTTGTGGGGCGTGTATCCATCGAATCTATGGTTTTAAGCAAAAGTCTTCTTGCAGTTCCTGCAATAACTCTCATATATTTAACTCCATTCTGTGTGCAACTGTCTTTGCCATTAAAAGCTACTATACACAGTTAGACACGGTTACTCTTCTTATCTGTTACATCATTGCGAAATGATTTTACATTAGGAATGAATTATTTACAACTGAGGAAATACTTATCCATATAGTTTATTTTTTAACTAAAGCACGTAGCTTTCCTCCAGAAACATATCAAGTTCCTGTCTAAGCTCCAGGTTTTCGGGTTTTGCAAGTCCCGGATCTGTTCTAAACACATAAACTGCATCTTCGGATGCTTTCTGCAGGAGCTCTTTGTCCTGATATATATCCGCAACACTGAAATCCAGGGCTCCCGACTGTCTGATGCCGAAGATATCTCCCGGGCCTCTCAGTCTCAGATCCTCCTCTGCAATATGGAAGCCGTCATTGGAGGACGCAAGTATCGAAAGTCTTTCCTTTGACTTTTTAGAATTCTCCGTATCCACAAAAATACAAAAGCTTTGATGGGAGGATCTTCCCACACGTCCCCTGAGCTGGTGAAGCTGCGCAAGTCCGAAGCGTTCTGCATTCTCAACCATCATGACTGTGGCATTGGGCACATCCACGCCCACCTCGACCACAGTTGTTGATACAAGAATGTCGATTTCTTTTTTGAAGAACCGCTCCATTATGTCATCCTTTTCTTTGGGTTTCATTTTTCCGTGAAGCTTTTCTATCTTTATCTCTTTGGGGAATACTTTTCTTATCTTCGAAACATAGTCGGTAACATTTTCAAGGTCAAGAATATCATTCTCTTCAACCATCGGACAAATTATATAGGCCTGCCGACCCTTCTTTATCTCGTCGTATATAAACTTATAGGCTTTCTGACGATAGCCTTCATTCACAACAGCATTCTTTATGGGGAGCCTATTGGAAGGAAGCTCCTTGATCTGACTTACCTGCATGTCTGCATACAGAAGCATCGCCAGAGTACGGGGAATGGGAGTCGCCGACATTACCAGTATATGAGGATTTCTTCCCTTTTCATTTAATGTCTTCCTCTGGTTGACTCCGAATCTGTGCTGTTCATCCGTGACCACCAGGGCCAGATCTTTATAAATAACCTTTTCCTGAAACAGTGCATGGGTACCGATGATTATATCTGCTTTATGATTCTCGATCTCCTCGTAAATCTCCCTCCGCTCTTTCGCCTTAAGTGATCCCGTAACCAGCACTGCCTTCAGGTTCAGACCATTTTCCTCCAGAAGCCTTTTCATTTTGTCATAATGCTGACCTGCCAGAATTTCTGTGGGAGCCATTATGGCCGCCTGATAACCGTTCAGTGCTGTTTCAAGGCAGGCCACGAAGGAAACAATAGTCTTTCCGGAACCTACATCTCCCTGAAGAAGTCTGTTCATGATCATTCCTGAAGAGAGATCTTTTCTTATGATTTTAATGGCTTCAGACTGACCATTTGTCAGAGAGAACGGAAGCTTTTTTATAAAATCATCTACACGTTTATCAGGAGTAAGCTTAAAGCAGGATTTCAGATCCTCCGTATTCTGCTTCTTCTTCACGAGGGCTAATGAAAACAAAAAAAGTTCATTATAGGCAAGACGTCCTCTGGCCTTTTCAAAGTCCTCTATGGTTTCCGGAAAATGAACATGTGCCACAGCATCCCTCATTTCCATAAGGTTTCTATTGTATCTTATGGCAGCGGGGACAAAATCCGTCTTATACTCAGCCACCTCTATGGCCTGACTGACTGCTTTCACGATGGAGGCATTGGACAAGCCCTTCACCTGACTGTAAACAGGCTCAAGGGTATCCACTTTCTTTTCATAAGCCTCAGGAGAAAAGAGCTTTGGCTGGTTCATGGTTTTCAGGCCGTTGTAGCTTCCGACTTTCCCCATGAAAACAAACATTGATCCGGCTCTCAGGGTATTCCGGAGAAAGGGAGCATTGAACCAGGTGATCCTGAGTCTTCCGGAAATATCCTTTAAATAAACACTGGTCATAAGGAGTCCGTGCATTCTGACAACAGCCGCATCTTTTTCCAGCATACCTGTCACCGCCTGCACTTCACCC
>JAILDF010000227.1 GCA_024689585.1 Oribacterium sp. | reverse complement strand
TCCCATCCTCTGAAAGATCGTACCCCTCGGCAAGGCAGGGCACCGTTTCCTTTTTTTCATTGTATGTGTACAGATTTCCGGTCATAAAGCCGATAACAGTATCGGAAACGTTATCACCGCTCAGTTGTGGATCCATCGTCTGCGGTGAACTGCCTATAGCCAGGTTCAGTTCTTCATTTCTTTCCTTTGAATGACCGCAACCTGTAAATATACAGCAAATAAGCAGGCTCAAATATAATATAAGGATGCCTTTTTTCATTCTTCATCCCTCCACATACTAAACTGTTCGTCCGTACACCACACTTTGTGCTCATCCGTAAGGCCGTGCCAGCTTCCGAAGCTATAATCTATTCCCGAGCTTGCATAATCATAGACAGCCATTCGCTCCGGCTGCACGATCGGATTCATCCTGGGAATAGACGACAGCAGGCTTCTGGTATACGGATGAATCGGAGAAGAAAAAATCTCCTCAGGTGTTCCCATTTCGAGAAGATACCCGAGATGAAGCACGCCGATCCGGTCAGAAAGATACCGCACCATGGACAGGTCATGGGATATAAACAAAAATGAAGTTCCGTTATCTTCCTTTATATGTCTCAGCAAATTTACGATCTGTGCCTGGACGGAGGCATCCAGCGCAGCTATACACTCATCCGCAATAACAAGCTTTGGGTTCACCACGAGTGCCCTTGCTATACCAATACGTTGCCGTTGTCCTCCGGAGAAATTTCTGGGATACCGGCTGGCATATTCCACGGGAATACCCACTTTTTTCAGGATATCCTCCACCTTTTTTTTCTGTTCGGCAGCATCTTCTCTGTTCCCCTGAATCACAAGTGCCTCACGAATGATCTTACCCGCCTGCTTTTTGGGATTCAGAGAAGACATGGGGTCCTGGAATATCATCTGAATACCTTTGAATTTCTCCTGGTATTCTTTTCTGCTTTTAACTCCCGTCAATTCCTCTCCACAAAACGTTATGCTTCCACTAGTCGCTTTATTCAGGCCTATAATACATTTTCCGATCGTGGATTTTCCGCTGCCGGATTCCCCTACAAGTCCGAAAGTCTCTCCCTGCCGGATCTGAAAGCTGATGTGCTCAGAAGCCTTGACACGCTTACCTTTTACATCAAAATACATGCACAGGTCATCAACAGAAAGAAGTACCGGCGTTTTCCCGTCGATCCTAGCCTCTGACATAAGCTTTTACCTCCTCTTTCATTTTCTGTATACGTTTCTTAAGTGCCTCCGGCATCTCAACCTTTGGCGCACGTTCATCAAGCAGCCAGGTTGCAGCGTAGTGAGTCTCCGATATTTTCATAACCTGCGGCTCAGCTTTAAAATCAATAGCCAGAGCGTATGGGTTTCGGGGTGCGAATGCGTCTCCCACGATCTCTTTGGCAAGATTTGGAGGCGTTCCCGGTATAGAGTATAAATCTCCCTTCTCCTCATCATCTCCCGGGACCGCTGAGAGCAGACCCCAAGTGTACGGATGTCTGGGATCATAAAATATGTCAACTGCCGTCCCGAACTCTATGATCTTCCCGGCATACATCACGCCCACATAATCCGCAAGTTTTGCCACCACACCCAGATTATGCGTGATAAAGATAACCGAGATGCCTCTGGTTTTCTGGATCTTCTGAATCAGCTCCAGGATACGATCCTGGATCGTCACGTCCAGTGCGGTGGTAGGCTCGTCACAGATAAGGATCTCAGGATCACAGGAAAGTGCGATCGCTATCACTACTCTCTGCCTCATTCCTCCCGATAGTTGATGCGGGTATTGCTCCATAGTTCTCTGAGGGTCGGTGATCCCAACCTCCATAAGCAGTTCGACAGAGCGTGCATAAGCATCTTTTTTTGACATCGGTCTATGGTCACGAATGGACGTAATCAGCTGTTTTCCTATCGTCATCGTAGGATTCAGGGATGTCATGGGATCCTGAAAAACCATGGCTATCTTTGTCCCGTTTATATTTTTTTGTCTCCATGATTTCTTCATCTTGAGAAGGTCCACCGTCTCTTCCTTCCCATGATAGAGGATCTCCCCGGAATTGATGACCGTATTTTCCGGAAGAATACCCATGATTGTTTTTACTGAGACGCTCTTTCCACAGCCGGACTCTCCCACAAGTGCCAGTACCTCGTTCTCTCCTAGCGAGAAGTCAACCCCGCGTATAGCATGAATATCCCCTGTGGCCATCCTGAAGGAAATATCCAGATTCCTTACTTCCATCACTTGCCTTGCATAATTATTCATGGTGACAATCCTCTTTACATGAAAATTTACACAGGAACTTCCCCGGCTTCATCCGTTTCTTCCTATGGTGACAGTCTTAACGTCTTATTTCAAATGGATATGAACTGATTGATATTTCATATTATAACCTTAGATTTCCGCGGATTTCAATACAATAATGCATACTCCATCTTCTTTTAACATGCCGGCAATGCTTTTCCAGCCAGCCCCTCTCCTCTTTCCGGACAAACCTTTATGACCTATTTTCCTTCACTGGAATTGATAAGACACCCCCAAAGATTCTAGAAATGCCGGGATTCATATAAAAAAATCATTGGTTGTTTACGAAAATACGGTTATAATATAACCATATTCGGTACCGGTTTATCTTGGTGTAGCATGACAATTATAGTATATTTAGCATGACAATTATAGTATATTTT
>JAILDF010000220.1 GCA_024689585.1 Oribacterium sp. | reverse complement strand
GTAAATCTGATACTGTATCGTACTCTTGAAACCGTATCCCTGCGATTATGCTCAGCAACGGCTCTGGTAAGACTCGGGATAAGTGACGATGACAGAGCATTGGACAAAGCTACGGGAATGTTGAAAAGGATATGATATTCTCCGAAAACTCCCCACTGGGTTACGATATCCTCTGCCTTTCCGAGATAAGTCATAATGTTTCCGAATATGGAATCATCAATAACCGAAGAAATATTGTAAACCGTTGAGGATATAAGAATCGGAAGCATGGTTCCCGCAAGAAGCAGTCCGATGGTTCCGTAGCTGTCCACACGGCTCCTGTCCTCCCGTATATTCCTGTGCATTTCATGCATCTGGGAACTGTAAAGGATCAAAAAGAAAGCAAGAGCCGTAAGTGCTCCTGCACCGGTTCCGATAGCACCGCCGGCAGCACCAAATGCCGTACTGTATTTATCGCTCTGGTAGATGACATTGGCAACCGCACCCTTTTTAAACAGAATACTGGCTGCAAGAATGGAAATAATGGCATTCAGGATCTGCTCCAGTATCTGAGAGATTGCTGTAGGTACCATGTTTCCGCTGCCCTGAAAATAACCTCTCAGGATTCCGAGATAAGCCATGATCCACACCGTAGGAGCCAGAGCTCTCAGCGCGTATTTACAGAAAGGCTTCTTAAGGAATACCTCTGCTATAAAATCAGATCCGAACCACAGCATGCAGAACATCAAAAAACCAACTATGGTTGCATAAAAGCAAGCTGTTTTCAGTACTCTGTGGGTATTCCTGTAGTTACCGTTTACCATATTGGCGGAAACGATCTTTGAAACAGCCGTGGGCATGGAAAAACTGGACAGAATAAGGAGTAAGGTATAAATGCTGTACGCACTTGTATAGTAACCGTTTCCTTCATCTCCTATGATTGCGGTAAGAGGCACACGGTACACCATTCCGATGATCCTGACTACAATACTTGCCACCGCAAGAAGAGATCCCTGAACGATGAAATTGTTTCGTCTGTTTCTGTCAAAGCCCGAATTGACAGTATTTCTTGATCTTATATTCTGTGATCTCGAAAACCTGCCTTCGTTATTTCCGATATTCGAGTTTCTTCTTTGACCACTCATCTGAAATAGCCCTTTCCTTCCAATATTTCTTTCTGGCGTCTTTCCATTTCCACACGCTCGTCATCTTCCATATGATCGTAACCAAAAAGATGAAGCATACTGTGAGCCACTAAAAATGCAAGTTCTCTTCGCTCTGTATGCCCGTATTCTTCTGCCTGGGACTCTATACGGTTCTGATTGAGAACGATATCCCCCAGAAGCAGTTCTCCCGAATCAGGATTAAAGATATCTGAATCCTCTTCGTTTATAACTTCAAAATCCGCCGGGGTTTCCCAGTCAACCATGGGGAAAGAAAGTACATCCGTAGGTGAATCTATACCCCTTGCTTCTTTATTTAACTGATGGATACCCTCATCATCCGTGATAACAACACTTATCTCGCATTCATACGGACATTTTTCGTATGTAATGGCAGCCTCGATGATCTCATTGATTATATCTTCGAACTGCAGATCAAGTCGCTTTTCAACCTCAAAATCTATATTAACAGTCATTCCTGTCCCCTCTTAAATCAATTCTCCGCATCGTATCCCCTTACATTCTCGGACTAATCCTGATCATGCCGAACACATATTTTATCTCTCAGTCCCTGTGCCTGCTCTCGTTTCTGTGCTCACCATAATTTTTCGGTGACATTTCATGCTGTCTTGCTCTTCTGGCGCGTTTTTCTTCATCCTTTTCATAGGCATTAACGATACGCTGTACAAGAGGGTGTCTCACAACATCCGCACTTGTAAGCTCTATAAACTCTATGCCTTCCACATTTTTAAGAACACGCATGGCATCCTCAAGACCCGATTTTTTGCCTTCCTCAAGATCCTTCTGGGTAAGGTCGCCTGTCACCACAACCTTTGATCCAAAGCCGATACGGGTAAGGAACATCTTCATCTGTGCAGGTGTAGTGTTCTGGGCCTCATCAAGAATGATATAGGAATTGTCCAGTGTTCTTCCCCTCATATAAGCAAGCGGGGCAACCTCGATAAGCCCCTTCTCGGAATTTGACTGGTACTGCTCTGCGCCCATGATGGAATAAAGGGCATCATAAACCGGTCTCATATATGGATCTACCTTTGACTGGAGATCTCCCGGAAGAAATCCCAGTTTTTCGCCTGCTTCAATGGCCGGTCTTGTCAGAATGATACGCTGCACCTCCTGCTGACGGAAAGCCGTGATAGCCATAGCCATGGCAAGGTAGGTTTTTCCGGTTCCCGCAGGTCCTATACCAAAAGTGATCATATTTTCACGGATAGCATCAACATAATCCTTTTGTCCGATGGTTTTCGGTTTTACAGGTTTTCCCAATGCTGTCCTTGCCAGTATATCCTTGTCTATCTCAACGATATCATTAACCCTTACTTTTTCAGTGAAACTCAGGGATATGGCATAATCTACATTCTGCTCTGTAATGGTATTGCCACGCTGGCTCAGCTGCAAAAGCTTTTTGATTACATTTTTCGCCTTGTCTGTATCTGCCTCGTCGCCTATGATCTTAAGCACACCGTTCCGGTCTATGATGGTTACATTGAACGATCTCTCTATTTTCTTTATATTCATATCCAACTGGCCCAGAACATTCTGTTCGTGTTCCATAGGAATATCCATAATTGCTTCTACTGTAGCCAAATACTGCTCCTCCGGTCTATGAAATACAATTCAAACCTTCAAATCCAAAGTATGAAGAAAGCCCCAATTCATTTCTGAATCAGGGCTACACTTTTTAAATAATCTATTTACGATTAGTTGAACTTACGCTTTCTAGCCGCCTCAGACTTCTTCTTACGTCTTACAGATGGCTTCTCGTAATGTTCTCTCTTGCGAATCTCCTGCTGAATGCCGGCCTTAGCGCAGTTTCTCTTGAATCTACGTAAAGCGCTGTCAAGAGACTCGTTCTCTTTTACGATAACATTTGACATGCTGAAACCCAAACCTCCCTTCGGGTACAAACTCTAAGTTATTATAACATACATTTTGTGTACGTCAAGGAAAAAACTAAAACATTTTACAGAATAAACCATTCAGGCCTTCGGCAGAGATGCTTTCTCTGCCGATAAAGTCAGATTACCCTATCTGCTCCTTGATAATCTCTCCGGCCTTTGCGATAGCTTCACCGATCTTGGATGCATCCTTACCGCCGGCCTGAGCCATGTTTGGACGTCCGCCGCCGCCACCGCCAAGGATAGGTGCCACAAGCTTGATAAGATTTCCTGCATGAGCGCCTGCCTTAACAGCCGCATCTGTGGCCATAGCCACCATGGAAACCTTGCCTTCCTTATCAGAGATAAGAAGAACAACGCCATCTCCCAGCTTTGCCTTGAGATCATCTCCAAGGTTGCGAAGCTCATTCATGTCTACTCCCGCAACATGTGCTGCAAGGAACTTGACACCGTTTATATCTGTAACATTATCCATTACATTGCCGAGAGCATTCTTTGCTTCCTTGCTCTTAAGAGCCTCGTTCTCGCTCTTAAGCTCCTTTAATTCCTTCTGGAGAGACCTGATATGCTCTGCAAGTGTTGCCGGTGTTGCCTTAACAAGCTCACAAGCCCCATTGATTTCCTTTTCAAGGTTCTCATAGTACCTGCGGACATTCTCACCTGTAAGCGCCTCTATACGTCTTACACCGGCTGCGACTCCGGCCTCACTTACGATCTTGAACTGACCGATCTCAAGTGTATTCTTAACATGAGTACCACCGCAAAGCTCGGTAGAAAAATCGCCCATACGGACAACTCTTACTTCTGAACCGTACTTCTCACCAAACAGTGCCATGGCACCTGTCTTCTTTGCCTCTTCAAGAGTCATGATATCAGTTCTTACGCTGAGACCCTCACGGATCTTCTGATTAACGATATCCTCAACCTTCTTGAGCTCTTCTCCGGTCATAGCCTGGAAATGTGAGAAATCAAATCTGGTTCTTCCGGCATCCTGATATGAACCTGCCTGCTCTACGTGAGTTCCCAGAACTTCACGAAGTGCCTTCTGAAGAAGATGTGTTGCAGAGTGGTTTCTGCATGTATCCATACGATTTTCGGCATCAACCTTAAGAGTAACCGTATCGTTAAGCTTGATCATGCCGTTCTTCATCACACCGATATGTGCGATCTTGTTTCCGCCGATATGAGAAGTCTCTCTTACCTCAAATACCGCAGCGCCCTTTCCGAGCTTTGATGCCTCATCCGAAGAATCTTCCCCGAGAACGATGACACCTGTATCGCCTACCTGGCCGCCCATGGTTCCGTAGAAAGGAGTGGCCTCGGTAATGATAGCTCCCTCTTCACCGTCTGAAAGAGCCTCAACAACAGCTTCCTCTTCACCGAGAGATACCATCGATACGACCCTGCTCTCCATGGAAAGCTTATCATAGCCGTCAAATGAACAGCTGATTTCAGGATCCAGCTCGTCATAAACAGTTGCCGCATGACCGCTGTACTCTGACATCTTACCTGATTCAAGTCTGTCCTTACGTCCCTGCTTCTTCTGCTGCTCCATAGCAGCCTTGAAGCCCTCTTCGTCAACTGTGAAGCCCTTCTCCTCAAGGATTTCCTTTGTATTGTCTACAGGGAAGCCATATGTATCATACAGCTTGAAAGCATCCTCACCTGAAAGTACAGTCTTTCCTGACTTTGAAAGCTCTGCCTCCATCTCCTCAAGGATCTCCATGCCCTGCTCATAAGTCTTTTCGAACTTCTCCTCCTCAGCCTTAACTACGCTGAGAATGAAATCTCTTTTTTCATCAAGCTCCGGATAACCGTCCTTTGATGTCTCGATAACTCTCTCCACAAGTGCAGGGAGGAATGAGCCCTTGATTCCGAGCTTTCTTCCGTGACGTACTGCACGGCGGATGATACGGCGAAGCACATATCCGCGTCCGTTGTTTGAAGGCATGATACCGTCTGATATCATAAATGTCATGGAACGGGAATGATCTGTGATGATACGAACCGAAACATCAGACTCGTGTGTTTCAGGTTTATCATACTCGATTCCTCCGGAAATCTCGCAAATGAGATCTCTCAGGCTCTTCAGTGTATCTACATCAAATATGGAAGCAACGTCCTGAACAGCAACAGCAAGTCTCTCAAGACCCATACCTGTATCGATGTTCTTCTGAGCAAGATCAGTATAATGATTCTCACCGTCATTGTTAAACTGGCTGAATACGATGTTCCATACTTCCATGAAACGATCGCCTTCTCCACCCATTACGTCCTCAGGGCCGTTTCCATACTTCTCACCGCGATCATAATAAATCTCAGAACAAGGACCGCAGGGACCTGAACCATGCTCCCAGAAGTTATCTTCCTTGCCGAACTTGAAAATACGCTCTGCAGGAATGTGCATATCGTTGAGCCAGATGTTGTAAGCCTCTTCATCATCAACATAAACTGACGGATAAAGTCTCTCGGGATCCAGACCAACCTTCTCTGTGAGGAACTCCCATGCCCATGGAATAGCTTCTTTCTTAAAGTAGTCGCCGAATGAGAAGTTTCCGAGCATCTCAAAATATGTACCGTGGCGAGCTGTCTTACCTACGTTCTCCAGATCTCCTGTACGGATACACTTCTGGCATGTTGTGACTCTGCGTCTGGGCGGAATCTCCTGACCGGTGAACCATGGCTTCATCGGTGCCATACCTGAATTGATAATGAGCAATGAATTGTCATTATGCGGAACCAGTGAGAAACTGTTTAAGCGTAAGCATCCCTTCTCCTCAAAGAAGCTAAGGAAC
>JAILDF010000028.1 GCA_024689585.1 Oribacterium sp. | reverse complement strand
CCTGACCTCAAAGGACCCGAAATATATTGACAGGAATGTGAAGTGGATACTGAAGGTTCGTTCCGATAACAACTAATAAATCAAATGTGAACATTTCAGAACATCTCTATGAAACTGTCCACGCCTATATTTACGTACAGGATATTTATGAAACAACAAATCTCCAAGACTAAAATATTAATCTACCTCCTGCTTACTGTGATTACGATCATTTATGCCAGGATTTCTTTTGATTATTACCTTGAGGATACTGCGAATCGGACCATACCACAGATTAACCGTGCCATGGTTCAGGTGTCAGGTTTGCTTCCCCAGCTGCAAGAAAATGAAGAAGCAGTCAGGGATGTTTATGCCGTTCTGGAAAAGAGTCGTAATCTGGTTCATAAGAATAATGTTAATGCCATTAATTCTCGCAGGGACAGCACTGAAGATGCCGAGACCGTGATAAACCATACGGTTTACTGGATGAAGCTGGTGACAAACCTTAGAATAGGACGTCAGGGGCATGTGATCATCATCTCAAAGGATAACCATAACATTCTGGTACACCCTGATGAAAGATTTATAGGTGAGAAGCTCATTCCCATGGGGACCGTTGATATGAATTTGGCACCTGATATATCCGAGATAGGACCGGAGTACACCGCAGATAAGTTAAATATTTTTTTCCCGGCTTCATTTTATAAGGGGAAAATCAGTCCGGATCATCTTTATGCCGCGGCTGAAGCAGGAATTTTCGGAACTGCATTTGCGTATAAAGACACCTATATCCTATGTGGTATTTCTTTGTATGAAGCATTTTTCCAATGTCTGATCAGAGCTTTATCCACTACGCTTATATTCTTTTTGATTTCTTTTGTATTTATCCGATATATAGGATTTTCTTTGGACCGGGGAAAAGAGGATATAAAGGAATTTTCCGGCAGATTGATAGTTTATGCCGTATTCTCAGTCAGTATACTTTTTATGGTTACATGGTACTATCAGACCATAATGGATGTAACCGGCGATATAGCGGCCATGAATGATCAGGCACAGGTAGCGACGGAAAACCTGAAGACTTACGGTCAATACAGCACCGAACTTTCCAAATGGCTTGATGATCAGTATCTGGAACAATGTCGTCTTGCCGCAGATATGGTTAATGCTAAGGGCGCGAAAAACCTCACCAGGCAGGAGCTTGATAAATACGCAACAGATCTTGAAATCGAATATATCTATGTATTTGACAGGGATGGAAAAGTCATTGTAACCAATTCCCCCTATGATCATTTTAAGCTAAGTAGCAATCCGGAAGACCAGTCGTATGCATTCAGACCCCTCCTGGATGGCAGGGAATATGTGATCCAGGCTCCTCAAAAGGATGAGATGAGTGGTGTGGTTAAGCAGTATATCGGTGTGAGCCTTCGTGATGAAAATGATATATCAGACGGTTTTGTTCAGATTTCTGTTGATCCGGAACTAAGGGAACATTTACTGAAACCCTTTAGTGTAGAGTCTGTTTTGGAAAATATGGTGATCGGTATACCGGAGTATGCATTAGCCATCGACAAAGATACCATGGCTATAGTTGCCACAACAGGATTGGGCTATGAATGTTCAGACATTGAGGATCTCGGAATAAAAAAAGATGATTTGAAAAACAATTACAATGGATTGATCGATGTAAAAGGCACTGAATACTATGTGGGTGTCAGTGAAACAAAGGATCTGTTCCTTATGCCCCTTACCCAAAATGCTGATATCGAAAATTCGTTTAATATTTCACTGAGACTCGCAATACTCAGTGCATTGACAGTCTGTCTGTTTGTTTTGATGTCACTGAAAACTTATAAAATGATCAGATCCGGCAATGAAGCTGAAGCAGCATATTCAAATGAACCGGAAAAAGGTTCCAAAGCCGATGACGGTCAGGACAGTTCCATCCGTATACCTGAAGAAACCAAAGTGACGGACATATATGGATTCGAGCATAGATGGAACAGGCAGGGGAAGCTTCCGGCTGCAAAGCAGACACCTGTAATGAGAACCAAAAGACTCATTCACAATATATTTCTTTTCTGTTCGGCATCAATCATACTTTATGAATTGTTTGAAATCGGCACGGGAAAAACATCCTTAAGGCTCGATGGTTTTTCTTATGTACTGTTGGGAGACTGGGAAAAAGGGTTAAATCTTTTTTCCATCACATACTGCATCTTTCTCATATGCGTGCTGCATGTGATTCAGGAGCTTTTAAATTTCATTCTTTACCACATTGCAAAGGTTTCGGATGGTCGTAAAGAAAATGTTCTTCTGCTTTTACGTAATGCCCTTAAGTATTTATGTGCCCTCGCATTTCTTTATATGGGACTTGCAAAGCTGGGCATCGACACAAGGGCACTGTGGGCATCCGCCGGCGTGCTGTCACTGATCATAGGGCTCGGTGCAAAGGATCTGGTCAATGACATTATCTCAGGCCTATTCATTATCTTTGAAGGTACCTATAAGGTTGGCGACTTTATAAGAGTGGGAGAATGGGGCGGTATCGTCCAGGAGATCGGACTCCGATACACAAAGGTTGCATATTTTTCGGAAACGAAGATATTTAACAATTCATCCATCCGGGATGTCACCAACAGTGACGGCAGAATGGCCAAGGAGGTTGTTAAGGTTCCCATACCTTATGAGACAGATCTTCTGGAATTTGAGAAGCTTATCAACCGTGAGATTCCGGGAATGGCGAAAAGCATACCCGGCATGGTCAAAATGCCAAAGTACAGAGGTGTTTATGCCTTCGAGGATCGTGGTATAATACTTAGGTTCGTAGTTTACAGTACTCCTGTCATGCGTAAGAAAGCTCTTCGTGCATTCCAGCGGGAGCTCAAGCTTCTCTTTGACAGAGAGCACATAACTATTCCATATAACCACCTGGTTGTCATGGATTATAAAGACGAAAACAATACCTACAATTATCATCCGGAGGAAGATAATGAATTGTCCTAAATGCGGTACCCCGCTAAAAGATGGGGATAAGTTCTGCTCTAACTGTGGAACCCCTGCAACAGTCCAACAACAGACCTATGAAAAGAAAGAGTCTAATATTGATGAGATCCCTAAGCACGGAACAACCTATAGTGTTCAAAGGGAGTCCGTTCCTACCAGTGACTCGAATACCATTGAGACACCGCAGCCTCAAATCACCGGCATGGTGCAGCGACCGGCTTTTGTGGTCAGACGTCTTCCCATCTTTGTCATCATCGTATTAACCATGGGCTTTCTCATCAGTTCATTTATATTCGAGGAAGGGGACGCCGATCTCGCAATGATCCTTTCATGCCTGCCCGGCATAGTGCTGATGTTTCTGATTTACAAGATGGACCGCATAGAACCTGAACCTGTCGGTTTAATGATTAAGCTCTTTTTCGCAGGTGCCTGTATCGCAACATTGGTATCGGGACTGATTGAATCCTTCATTGGTATGATCATAGACTTCCTGTTTTTCTGGGATCCGGTTGTTTACTGTTTTATGGAGGCATTTGTTCTGGCCGCCGCCACAGAGGAACTGGTCAAATATTTCCTACTGAAAAAATATACCTGGAAGCACCCTGCATTCAATTACCGCTTTGACGGCGTTGTTTACAGCACCATGCTTGCCCTAGGCTTCGAGATAGCTGAGAACCTTCTATATATTGCAGACAGCACCCTGAGTACTGCTTTCATGAGAGCGGCATTCCCGGGACACTGCGTCTTCGGCATCTACATGGGTTACTACTATGGTATGGCAAAGTCTCATGAGATTCACGGTGATCAGGAAGGCTCAAAGAAGCTTCGAAAAAAAGGCCTGATCATAACTATCCTGATTCATGGCGGCTACGACTTCCTCTGCATGCTCGGAAGCAGCAGCGAAAATGAGCTCATTCAGATCCTGACAGGACTGCTTCTTTTGATTTCCATGATAGTGCTCAATGTCACTGCTTATAAAAATATTAAAAAATATGCATACTACGATTCTCCGGTATGAGATGGTAAAATAAACTTATCCACCGGGGACGGTTCTCGCCGGCGAGAATCGTCCCCGGTGGTTTTTTA
>JAILDF010000203.1 GCA_024689585.1 Oribacterium sp. | reverse complement strand
GTATATCTATAAGTCTATAGGAGAATTAGTATGTTTTGCGTGAATTGTGGAAATAAAATTCCGGATGAGGCTAATGTATGTCCTCATTGCGGTACGGTGTTAAGAAATACTGGCGCTGATAATCAGGAGGCTCCTGCACAGTAGCAGTATAATGGACAGCAGTATAATCAGGGTCAGGCTGCGAATGGCGGAAAGAAAAACTCATTATTAATACCGGCGATCCTGGGTGGAGGACTGGCAGGAAAGAATACTGCCATCCTTATCTGCAGAATCCCGTGAAGAAGTAGCATCATTTTCCGGTCCCGTTTCCGGCGGCGAAGGCACCATGTCCTCTCTGTCAACAGGACTTAAATGAACCAAAAACAGTAAAGGAAACAGGGTTTTAAAGCTGTCGGAGGAAGAATGGGCACAGATAGATACCATAAAGCTTAATGTGTTTTACGACGACGGTGACGGCTATGTAGACCTTGGGCTGGATCCGCTGTTTAAATTTGATGAGGATGGTAACCTTATCGGAGAATACGACGGCACCTGGATCGCTATCAATCGTCAGCCTGTGGCATTTTATCATCTGACTACGATTGATAAGGGTGACAGATACTGTATCCTCGGCTATGTTCCGGCTTTCCTGAATGATCAGCATGTAAATCTGATCCTGATCTTTGACAACGATCATCTTAAAGGCTATATCGCCGGAGCAAAGGTCATCAAAAACGGTTCCGGCACAGATCTCACCACTGAGCAGATGGTTTCTGATCTGATAGACGTAAAAGCCGGGGACACGTTGGATTTTGTCTGTGACTATTATGAATACAACGGTACCTTCATCAATAACTACTTCTTTGGCAAGCGCATGACACTGTCCAAGGATCCCAGAATCCAGAATGTAAAAGTCAACGGCTCCTTGTCCGCATGTTACATGCTTACCGACAAAGAAGGCAACCGCTATTGGACACCATTGATGGATTGAGGTTTTATGATAATCCCATTAAGGAGGAAAATTTCAATGAAGACAGAAAAAAGCAGATCTATGAAGGATGCAGTGGCTCTTGCCGTACAGAGAGCTTCACAATGGCATTTCAAGGATGAAGAGGAATTAAGTGATGCTTCATACATTTCCTTTGCGGCGGAAGAACATGATTCAGAATACGGTCTGGATCCGGAGGATGACGAAAGCTACTACGTGGTAACGGATGATGGAGCCATTGGTCTCACCGAGGACGATGGCGAAAGCGTGGATTGGTTGTTCATTCCGAAAGGACATTCCCTGGGAGATTACCCGGAAATGCTCACAGAAGAAAGTGAGCAGATATTCTGCAGTACCTGTGGGAAACCGAATCCCGGAGACAGCGTGTTCTGCACCTGGTGTGGAGCAAAGTTATAGGAGGATGAACCTATGGCTTCTGAAAAAACATCTGTTTCAAATGCTACCATCATAAAGGTGCTTCTCTGCATCCCTGTTCTAATGGTAGTGTCTTTTTTACTTTATTTTGTATTTGTAATATTTCCGGAATATAAGGAAAAGCCGTCGATCTCAGTTGAAGGAATTACTATCCAACAGCAGGATCCTACAGAAATAGCCGGTGTATATATTGAGGTGACAGATCTGCGAGCTAGTGAAGGCGGTATGCCATATTTTTTGAATATGAAGTTCTCTAATTCAAATAGTACAGACATAGAAATATTACCTCCTCACGAAGCATATATAAATGGAATTAAGGTTATGCCTCTAATGGAGACCGTAACTGTTCCTGCCGGTAAAACAGTTGACGTAACCAAAGCAGTGAGATTCTTAAGGAAAGACATTAAAGACAATGATATAAAACAGTTTGAGACCATTAGTTTCAAGCTTTATGTCTGTGACGCTGCTACATCCAAAGAGTATGGCAAGGGAGAAATTACAGTCAGAACAAATCTGGCCGGATAAAAGTGAAGCTATTTAAGATACAACAAAATCAAGCATTTAATCGGAAATGTAAATTATGTTTTGATAGAAACGAGGTAGTTTTTTATGTTCTGTCCAAATTGTGGTTATGAAAATGATGATGATAGTTTGTTTTGCGAGAAGTGCGGTGCTGCTATGAATAATCACCCAAATCACCCAAATCAGACAATGAACAACGGCGGAAGCACAAAGAGACCTGATGCACCGAATAAGGTTTCACCAATTGCGGAGAATTTACCTCTCATTGTAACAATAATATTTGTTTCAGTTTTCATTATAGGCTTTTTGTCCTTTTTGGGACTTATACGTTTCAGTGTTTTAGGCATTATTCTTGTAATAGTCGCCATTAGCATCGTAGTTGTCATTCTAAAAAAGATCACCAGGAAATAAGGAGAAAACCGATGGCAGGATTTTGCAGAAAATGTGGTAGTCCTCTGGGAGAAGGCGCAATGTTTTGCAAGAAGTGCGGAACCCAGGTTGTGTCAATTCAAAATAGTCAGCCTGGTGAGAATCAGGTACAGCCACCGAAAAATCAATGCAGAAAATGTGGAAACCCTTTAAAAGATGGTGCAATGTTCTGTAATAAATGTGGAACGCGTGTTGGGATGAATCATTCTGATGCATCGAAGATTCAGCCTGCGATTTCAACAGAACCGAATACTCAACGTAATAGTTCTCCTAACATTAGGCCATCCCGCGGTGGGTGGTTTGCGCCTATTGCTGTGTTTTTGGCGATAGTTCTTTTGGGAAATGGGATTTTGATCCGCTATGCGGAGCTGAAATACCCAAGACTGTATCCGCCAACAAGAGGAACCGGAGAAATTTCAGCCGATTCAAGTTCTAATGGAGGAACTTATGGCAACGAGATCAATGGAAGAAGCCAACACGGTAATGTAAACAATGGTGTGGAAATCTCCCATGTCAACGAAGATGACTTGCCTCCGATTACTTTGGGGAACAGTAAGGCATTTTCCATCACACCTGTTCCCGGCATGACGGTATCGGCACCTGAGAATTCCCTTGATTACGATAGAGAGTTTAAGGTAAAGGAGTGCTCTGAGGAGCAGTACGAGAAATACATAGAGGAGTTGGAAGCGGATAGGGATACAGTTCTGCTTAAGGCATTTGAAATAGATGCGGGTATGGGTCCGGATGAATATCTTCCCGGAAGATATGAGGTAAAGTTTGACCTTGCGGAGTTTGGAATTCCCGAAACATTGTATGAAGGTATTAAAGCTTACAGGGTGGATGACAATGGGAATTATTTCGAATATGTGACAGAACTTGAAGGTTCTGTTCTTTGCTATAAGAGCAGTCAGAATTCCGTTGTTGTACTGGGTATGACTTTTACAACTATTTACCATGCAGTAGGTATTATTGGGACTTTTGTCGGAGTTGCGTGTTATGCAGGTTATAGCTGGCTTAGGGCAAAAGAAAAAATATACTATGAAGATAAGAAAACCATTACTTTGGAAAAGATTGGAAAGTTCTCATTGACCTGGGCGGAGGAAGATCTGGTTGCGAGGGGGATACCAGGCGGACAATATGAATTGATGCAGAAAATCACAGAAAGAGTGAAGATTCTTTTGGCAGAAACCAAGGAGGAGGTGAGGAAAACTACCTGGCCATTAACATCTAAAAGACAAATAGAGACTGCACGTATTTTGCAGGATAAGATAAATTCCGATAAGGATATCGCCTCCTGGAGGGGCAATTTACCTGATGTCATGCTGAAGATGTTCGATCAGGTTGATGCTGCTGTCAGTTATATAGAGAACGAAGAGAAGATGAGTATGCCACCTTATCAGGTCAGGTTTCTCGTGCAAAACAATGTTGGAGCTGAGGCGAAAGCCGATAAGATGATTTTTGAAGACCGGGCGGTTTACGTAGGTTTGGATGATTTTTACAAAGGTGATCCTGCTAAAAAAATGGAAATATCATCCGCAAAGTTTGCACATGAGTTTTCCCATATTTGTCAATTTGAGTACCATTTAAATGCTCCAGTTATACCTAGTAATGTAAAGTTGGCCGAGGCATCAGCCACATTAGTTGAGGATCAGGCATTTGATTATTTCTCTGCAAAGGGAAAAATGCCTCTCTTTGCCGGAATGAGCAAAGATGTACTGCATAAGGATGAATATCTTACATCTTGGGATTATCCGGAAAATCTTGCTGATCCGCTTGACCACAATGATTTACATGGACTTTTTACGGGATATGAGTTGGCAAAGTTTTTACAATATCTCTTTAAAGAAAAGGGAAAGATTTCAATGGACCGTCTGTATAAATCTTATTGTCTTGGGAGAGACTTTTCAACAACGATCAAGAAAGCTTATGGTCTCTACGATTTTGAGTTCGATAAGCTTTACACAGATTTTTTGAGGGATGAATGTAAAAATAAACTCCCTAAATCTTTTGTGTATTATCCAGGGGGACAGTATCTGTGGGGAAAAGGAAGTGTGAATGAGAAAAAAGGGAAATACGAGACTGAAGTCCGGGATAATTATTATATGAGACCACATATTCTTACCCTTACCGGAAAACTCGCTGAGGCTCCATATGCAGTACTTATTGTACCTTATTATTCCGATGACACTTTGGAGATCACAGGACATCATGAAACAAGGATTGTCGGACGAAACGATGAAGCATACATTGGAGGAGTCTATAATAAATTGTTTTATCCTCCTTGCGATGATAATCAGGTAAATCTTGCGGAAATTGTAGGAAACAATGTTTTCGGAACAATAGGAACATATGTGATGTTCATAGCAAAGCCTGACCCTGCTTCTGTTCAGGTGGATGTAGAAAATATAAAGATTATGATGCCGGATTATCCTGACTGGTTCACCAAAACATTTAATGATGATTTCGGACTGAAGGGTGAGATAAAATTGAGAATCGTTAGAGATGATGGTAAGGAGTTTAAAGAATATGTGAGTCTTGATGCGTTCGGACAGGAAGTTGATCTTAATCTAAAATACTATATCTCTGACCTAAATTTGAAGGAAGGAGAGCTTCCGGATTTTAAGGTTTTTGTTTCCACATCCCTAAAATATGAAGAAGAGGAATATTTGGGCCCTGAGTCAGATGAAAGCAAGAATATTGAGGTTGAAGATGCGTTTGAGTTCGTGCTCATTCCAAAATATTTATGTGAATATAAGGACGGTATAGCAATTCATAACAAGTCATGGGATAGTTTTGATTATTATACCAGTCAGCCCAGTGAGAGAGATAAACAGTCTGTTAAAATGGCAGCAGGTACGGCATGGCTTCTGAGGAAGTCGGAGGATGGAACCAAAATCTTGTATATGGGTCAGGGAGGAATGGTTGGAACCATGGCATATTTGCCTTCTTTGCCGGATGGAAATGGTGTTTATGACAGTAAGAAGAAGATTTTTAATACTACAAACGGACGTATATTTGATTCTGCAGCAGAGCGTGTGATTGAAGATATACTTGAAGACGAGGGTGCTAATCCTATTAGTGACGAGTTTTACGAGTTGCATAAGAAACGGGTTGCACAGGATCCGAGTCTTAATAATTTGGACGTAACCATTGATTTTGTAAACAAGACAGCGACCTGGGGCAGTTATGAGTTTATCGTTCTTACAGGGGAGGATATCCTGAGGGACAGCAAAGGAAGGATAGAGATGACATATCTGATGGATCCTGATACGCGAGAAAGCATAAAGTAAGGGGGCACAATATGAAAAACCAATCAGGCAATAACACCGGAAAGAACATATTGATCGCCGCCGTCCTTGGCTTTACGGTATTGACAGTTGAGGCAGTGATATTTTTCGTGTTTCCCGGCACCTACAAGAACAGATATTTCAGGGATCTTGACCGCTATTATGGTAGTGACTCTGTTGGAACAAAAAATGATTATACCGAAAAAGTTACGGATAACTCACATTCCGTAGATGACTCATCTGAGGCTTTCGAAGAAGAATACCGTTATTCAAATGCTGATGTCCCGGATGCATGGAAGGGAGTGACCATTATTTCGGGGGACAATCCCTGGGAACAAGGCTCAGGTGTATTCAGAGATGAAGATGGGTCAGTTTGGAAATGGTCTGATAATGGCAATGGAGAGAGTGTATTGGAACTGGTGGAAAGTGAGGATATCACTCCACAAGCCGATAATCAGGGGACCATTGCTGGCATTGCGGTGCAAAATGGTCCAGGAGCTGAGGTTTTTGACTGGTACGAAGATATGGGAGAAAAAGGCGTCCGTGACACTCGTGATTATTTTGAGGGCACAGAAGTTGAAATAAACAAGTTTGATGACAGTCTTTTAGGTGAATGGGGAGTTATGCTCAGCGGTGGTCAAAGGGAAAATGACAATGGCTACAGGCTTTACTGTGATGTTGATTTAGAAGTGAACGATACAAATGTGTGGTTAACCTTAAAGCCTTGGCGTCATCTCAACAAAATCGAAGGCTATAGTGAAGATTTGAGTGAGATGGAGTCGATTGAATTCAGCGGGTATTATGATGGAAAGAATTTCGAAGATATTACCCTGACATCGGAAAATGACGATTACCTGCACATATTGGGATTTTCTACTGCAATTTTCCCCAGCGGTTCAAGGGAACAGTTCTGTATAGGTTCAATAATATGGAATGATGACAACACGAAATTTAGCGGAAAAATGCCTATGGTCTGGTGCAGATATCCGGGCCGGGCGTAACTAATACAGAAAACCGCTGGTGGCTTGAGGTTTTGTGATTTTTTAATGAGCAACATAGTTTTCAATCCATTGTGCCACAAAGTCATGTAAATGATCAATAAAATCACCGAACAGGTAAGGGGATGTCGATTTGCGACATCCCCTTCTTTCAACTAATCAGGGAATTTTTATTGCAAATATATCCAAAAATCCTTGATACCTTATAAAGAATCATCACCAAGTCGAAAAGAGATATAAGGTGTGTTTTTGGCATTTTCAAATATTTTCTAAAGGAAGAATTATTACCGGAACTTAGTTTTAAGGAGCATTGTTATTATGAAAAAAAAAGATATCTCCACGGTATTGCTGGTTACCGCATTATCCATAGCAACAGTATTTTCTTCATATGCAGATACGCAGGGAATATTTGAACTGAACATGGAAACATATCCTACAGTTCCGGCTGCGAACGATATTTTGCAGAAAGCATTTTCCGATAACTCCGATTCGGAATCGGAAACAACAGGATTTCCTATTGAAACTAATGCATCTTTTGCAGAAACAACTGGAGTCCTTGCTGAAACCTCTGCTTCCTTCGCAGAATCAACGGAAGTAGCAGAGGAAACAGCAGGGATAGTTGAGGAAGCAACTGAGACAGCTGCAGGAATAACGGAGTCCGTAGATGAGGCGGAAACCGACGCTATGGACTCGACTGATATTTCGCAAACGACTACTGGTCCGACATTACCGGCAGATTATGAAAAGACTGAAGAGGAACTTCTTTGGGAACTTGAAAACAAAGCGTGGATTGAAGAACAGTTAAGGCTTCAGAATGAAGCTCTTCACGCCCTTCAGATAGGAGAATTTTTTAAGGATTCTGTTCTTGTGGGAGATTCGGTGGCAGAGGGCTTTAACTTATATGCCATGAGAAATCCTGCATTTCCGATATTCCAAAATCTTAAGTTTCTTACGAAGGTAAGTTATTCGGTTCACAATGCATTTATGTCGAGCTCCTATAATCCCAGATTCCAGGGAGCGCAGATGTATGCTTGGGATTCCATGAGGCTTATGGGGATAAAACATGCTTATACCTTTTTTGGCCTTAATGATCTGGGCTCAGGCGTCGACAACACAGTGGCACAGTATCTTAAGTATATTGCCAGAGTACAGCAGGAGATTCCCGATATAAAGATCACCATAGTGAGTACAACACCTATGTATAAGGGCTCCGAAAAAAAGGTCCTCAACAATGCCAACATCCGGGCGCTGAACGCAGAGATGGCAGAACTGGCGGCTGAAAACGGCTGGGGATATATAGATGTAGCCTCAAGGCTCTGTGACAGTGACGGATGTCTGGCAAAGCAGTATTGCAGTGACAAGTATGTTCATCAGAATAATTCCGCATACCAAATTTGGCAGGCGGCCTTTGAGGAGTATGCGGAAGCGCACCTTGAGGATTCTTATAACAACGCTTAAAAATGTCGAAGAAAATGGTAGATAAGTGATTTTGTGATTATTTTTCAATGAGTATCTTATGGTATCCTTGGATGCCGGTTTTAGCAGGAAAGGGGTAACAATGAAAATATTTAATTTATACGGAAAAAGCATGAATTCTACCACCAACAAAACCCGTTGTGCCATGGCAGGAAAGACTAAAATACCTGCTCTGTTAAGCTTATCGTTAATGTTTATGGTTTTTACGGCATTCTCAGCATTAGCCTTCAAAGACGGCGATTCAAGGGAATACATTGAAAACTATATGAAGGAACAGTGCTACCATGCCGGCAAAGACGGTACCTGGGAAGAGTATACTGACGGCTCCTGGGTATTCCATAAAAATAGTGGCTATGATGCCGTACTTGAATGGGTGGAAGACGGCGGGAAATATTATTTCTGTGGAGCACAGCATCGCCTGGAAAGCAATATGTACACAAGCTGGGGACTGTATGTGGGAGAAGATGGTGCATATGATCCGGAAAAAGAGGTTTGGCTGAAGGAGGCAAGACCCGGACAGGGTATGACTTATTCCAACGGCGATGTAAGCTATACCTTCGACTACCACGATGATCAGGATAAGTACTCTTTCTGTACGGTAAAGGTAAAGACCAAAACCTCCGAGGGAACAGAAACAGAATCCTACAAAATGGATTTAAGTGGTA
>JAILDF010000168.1 GCA_024689585.1 Oribacterium sp. | reverse complement strand
GTCATCAGAGGAAGCTCGCCTCCCAGACTGCTGAAGACCTGCGCCAGAGTTGGTACAACCTTCACCATGATGACTATAAGAACTATAACTGCGATGATGACTACAAATATAGGATAGGTAAGCGCCCCACGAATTTTTTCGTAATTGGTAGCGCTGGTCTCGTAGTACTTGTGCATCCTTTGAAAGGAATTTTCCAAAGTACCGGAAACCTCTCCTGCTTTAATCGTCTCAATAAATGTTATAGGAAACGCATCCGGAAACTTTTCAAAGGAACTGGTTAAGGTTGAACCTCCGAGAACATCTTCAGAAGCAGTTTCCAATATCTTCTTTAATTTTTTATCCTCAGTCTGTCCTGCTATCATCTCAAGGGCATGTCCTATAGGCATTCCGGATTTAAGCGTTATCGCAAACTGTGAACACATAAGTGCCAGGGCTCTGGTCTTGATTCTTGGACTTCCTATCTCCATATTGAGAAGGTTATCAAATTGCGTTTTTTCCTTCTCTATCGGAGTAAGACTAGTAATAACCGGACACTTCTGTCTTATTTGGGCAACTGCCGAGAATTCATCAGGGGCCGATATAACACCCTTTGTTTCAACACCCTCTGCAGTTAAAGCTTTGTACGAATAAGTAACCAATGCAATCACCCCTTATCGCTCAGGTCATTGCTTTATATACAAGAATATAAAGCAAAATATAAATATATTCAATAGCATTATTTATATTTTATATTCCTACACTAAGTTTATCGTCAGTAACCCGAAAAACATAAATGTTTTTCATAAAAAATATATAAATATTTGAAATAAGCATCATAACTTTACATTATCGTTTGAGTAAAGCTATTTGGTAACATATTTAAACACTTATTAAAGTTCTACTGCCCCATAACTCTCTTCCGGACATAAAGCTCGTCCACAGCAGCATTTACTGCAGTATCCGGTGCAATCTTTCCTTCGTGTGCCAGCTTGATGAGGCAGTTATCCATAGTCATGGAGCCCTGATCTGCGGAGCTTAGCATAAAGCTCTGCATCTGCGGTGTCTTTCCTTCTCTGATGAGATTCTGTAATGCCGGTGTAACGATCATCACTTCCGCAGCAACAACTCTTCCTTTTCCTCCGTTCTTAAGAAGTAGCTGCTGTGACAATACAGCCTTTAAGGTTGTTGAAAGCTGGAGTCTTATCTGCTGCTGTCTTGCTTCCGGGAATACACCAACGATACGGTCAATGGAATCTACCGCACTGTTAGTATGCAATGTGGCAAATACCAGGTGGCCGGTTTCGGCTGCTGTAAGTGCAGTTTCGATGGTATCCAGGTCGCGCATCTCACCGATGAGGATTACATCCGGATCTTCACGGAGGATTGCACGGAGACCATTTGTATAGCTCTCAGTATCTCTCCCGATTTCACGCTGGTTTATAATGCTTTTATCGGATTTGTATATATACTCGATAGGGTCCTCAAGGGTAATGATATGATCATTTCTTGTGTGATTGATACAGTCAAGAATTGCCGCCAGAGTTGTTGACTTACCGGAACCCGTCTCACCTGTAACCAGAACGATTCCCTTCTGAAGACTCGGGAATGATGACACCACCTTGGGAAGTCCCAGTGTATGTAGATCCGGAATACTACTGGACAGAATTCTGAGTACGGCAGAGATATTACCCTGCTGACGGAAAAGGTTGATACGAACTCTTTCGTTTGCTATGGTTCCTCCACAATCAAGTTCTCCTATTTCCTCAATCTGTTCGTATTTCTTTCCGGCCATTTCTTTTGCAAGGAATTCGCAGTCTTCCGGGGTCAGAACATTCTCTGCCAGGTCCACTATGCGGCCGTCTATACGACACTTAATACGAAGTCCGGCAATGAGGTGTATGTCGGAAGCTCCTCTTTTTGCTGCAAGATCAACGATATCCTGAATGTGAATCATGTGAACTCCTTTACTCTAAAGTACGATGACCGGATAACAGGTCTTTAATGTTCCGAGCCGGAGGGAATCCATTTTAGAAAGATCACCTAGGCTCTATTTCAAAAAGTTATTTAATGAATTGTAAATAACAGATAAAACAACTAAATGGAGTGGATAGAAAACGTAAAAGCCATACTTTTTAAAGTATGAAAATGTGTCAATGTTAGTTGGCCGGTCTGATGTTTTACTCATTCCGCCATCATAAACGAAGGTGAGTAATACAGCCGCCAATACAAAACCGATAGTTATTGAAGCACCTTTAAGGAACGATTCCAACGAGACAACGTGGATTATGAGCATAATTACGAAGCTTTTGATCCACGAAATTTTCAGACGATCCTGATTTACCTTGAACCCGTGAGCGGATTTAATAGCTTGACCATTCACAGTTTGTTGATTCTGCATATCATGTTGAATCAACACAGTCTGTTGATTCTGCAAGGTCCGTTGATTCTCCGCTACAGGCACAAAGGCCTCACACAAAAAAAGCGTTATAGGTACCGCCATAATTGTCCAGTCACTGAAGCAGTTTATGAAGAAGAGCCCGATAATCATCAGATTTTTTTTCCCTGAATCAGGCACGTTGTAATGTACATATATCGCACTTAGGCACACCGCCAGTGTAAAGAGCATATTCAAGGCCGGTAGCCTGAATGCCATATAGAAAGGAATCTGGGATATTGCACCGAACAAAAGCAGCCGAAGCATGTACTTTTTTAAATCTTTTGTATAAAAGTACCCCTCTATCAAAAAGTAGAGCATGACTGTGCCGGTGAAGGTGCCGAGGCTTATGAAAATGCTGCAAAGTGCTTCTGCAACAGGCTGGGATAGGTGAAGGTTCGTCAGTATCTCACTTCTCTCCTCAAGCCCCGGCTTCAAAAACATTTCCGCAAAATGATCCAGCACCATGGTAAGCATTGCCAGCCACCTGAGCTGCCCTTTATCTAGTTTAAACATACCTGATCAAACTCCCTGACTTTATTCAAAATTCAACATTTGCTGCGCTTTAGTTTAAGTCACAAACAGTCAGGAACAAAGACTCTATCCTCCTGTAAAATACAATAGCTCTATTTTTTCTTCATCAGTCTTCAAGTTCTGATACAGTTCTCAGAACTTCATCCACAGTGGTGATGCCGTCTTCCACCAGTTTGTCAGCATTTTCAAGCATGCTGATGTAGCCGGTTTCTCTTGCAAGACGCTGGAACTCCTGCTTGTCTCCGCCACTGGTGATACAATGTCTCAGTGCATCATTCATGACTAAAACTTCGAAATCACCGATTCGTCCTCTGTAGCCGGAATTGAAGCACATGTCACAGCCTCTGCCGTGATAGAATATACGTCCCGGTCTGTTCTGAAGTTTGGAAAGCTGGAGCTTTTCAGGTGAAACCTGCTCCACTTCCTTACAGTTTGTGCAGATACGGCGGAGAAGTCGCTGGGAAATGATTCCTCTGAGACCTGCTGAGATCAGATACGGCGCAACGCCCATATCTTTAAGTCTGTCGATGGCGCTGATGGCATCCTCTGTATGGATGGTGGTGATAACCAGGTGTCCGGTCATAGCCGCACGCATGGCGATCTCCGCTGTCTCACTGTCACGGATTTCTCCGACGCAGATAATATCCGGATCCTGACGGAGGATAGCACGAAGACCCGAAGCGAAGGTCAGACCGACTTTTTCATTGATCTGAACCTGGATAGCTCCGTTCATGTTGTACTCTACCGGGTCCTCAAGAGAAATCATGTTGGTGGACTCGGAAAGCAGCTCACTTACCAGAGTATACATGGTGGATGACTTTCCTGATCCGGTAGGACCTACGATCATGATAACGCCACTGGTGAGACCAAGAAGTTTTGTGATCTTTGCATCTTCCGCTTCCGGAATACCTATGCCACGACGATTAAGCTTTGAACCGTCACGTCTTAAGATACGGATAACTATATTCTCGCCGTAGATAGAGGGTAATGTTGAAATACGGAGATCGATGTCTTTTCCCTTTATGCGCACTCTCGCACGACCGTCCTGCGGAACACGTCGTTCAATGATATCCATTCGG
>JAILDF010000115.1 GCA_024689585.1 Oribacterium sp. | reverse complement strand
GAAGTGATCCTGACGGGGCGTAACCCGGATATTACCATTCTTTCCATGGCGGATTATGTGACGAATATGGTGAAAGACAGGCATCCCTATGATGACGGGATTAAAGCAAGGGTCGGAGTGGAGAAATAGAAGGCAGGAGATTTTGGAGTACAAATATCCTTATCATAAAGATATGGATAAAAGGGATTCCGAAAAAATGACTTTAAGATGATTAAGTTTGAACACGTTGAACCAAGGGACATAGAACGACGGAGCATGGAGATCATCCGGGAGGAGCTTTCTCGCAGGGGAGCCAGGCTCCCTGAGACGGAGGCACCGGTGATTGAGAGGTGTATCCATACCTCCGCGGATTTTGATTATTATGAAAATCTGGTTTTCTCCGCTAATGCAGTAGAGCGGATGAGAGCGGCTCTTTCGGCAGGAGCTGTCATAGTAACTGACACAGAGATGGCAAAAGCCGGCATCAGCAAAGTGACAACGGCAAAATACGGCTGTGAGATCAGATGTTTTATGTCGGATCCGGAGGTGGCAGAAGAAGCAAAGAAGAGAGGTGTCACCAGAGCCACTGTCAGCATGGAACACGCAGCAATACTTGCAAAGCAGCTTCCAAACATCATTTTAGCCATCGGCAATGCTCCCACTGCCTTAATTGAGTTAGAGCGACTTATACGGGAAGAAAATCTGAGACCGGCAGGTATCATTGCTGTTCCTGTTGGCTTCGTCAATGTGGTGGAAGCAAAGGAACTTATCTGGGAGCTCCGAAATTCCGAAGAATATCAGGACATTCCTTTGATAGTTGCAAGAGGACGAAAAGGGGGTTCCAACATTGCAGCAGCTATAGTTAATGCTCTGCTATATGGAATCATTGATTGATATAAGCATTGGTTATATAAGAATTGCTAAAATGGAAGAATAGAATGAACGTCATATAAATGGTGTATTTACAGATAGATGATACAATGATTTGGACGTATTCAATGTAATATAACGAGGTATTCCATGGCAGACAGAATATTTGATTTCAATAAAACAGAAGACAGTAAATCATCACAGAATGGCTCAGCCAAAGAGGGTTCTTTAGTTACATGGCAGATCATCGAGAGAGATGACAAGGAACTAAGTGCAGACTGCCCCATAATGGTTCTTTCCGAGGTGAGGGAAAAGCTTCCGAAGCATGCAGCAGGAGTTTTCGTGAACCCTGTCAGGGGGACATCATTTGCCTATACGGAAGGAAAGGTTGAAGCAGATGTAAGCGGCAAGGATAAGGATGGCAGGGATCTTAACCACCATATCCTGAAGATTGATAAAAGATTCATTGACCTGGAGAGGTGGCTTGGTGAGAACCATGTTTCCGTAAGGCTTAGCGGTGAGAGCAGGGAGGAAGGTTACTGTGTTTATAAGATCCGGGCTGTAACTCCCGACGGAAAAAATATACAGTCGGACAGAGACAGCTTCCTGCAGCTTATCATTGAACGCCTTAAAGAAAGCAAGGCCCCTGAGGATGAGGAACCGAATGACGAAATGACAGAGGTTTCCCACCAGGATCTTCGGGACCTTAATTCCATGCTGAATTTCCTTGCCTGCGCGAGAAATACACTTCCGAAGAACATGCAGTCATGGGCGGACAGAAACATTGACCTTATAAGGTCGAAAACCATCACTCCCGAGGAGCGCCGCCATGCGGAGAGAGCCCTACAGATGGTTCTCAACATTCAGTGGAAGGGCGAATATTTCGCTGCCATCGATCCTGTCAGGGCACGTCAGATCCTGGATGAAGAGCTTTATGGTCTTGAGCGTGTGAAGCAGCGCATCATGGAAACCATCATTCAGATAAACAGAACTCACACGCTGCCGTCTTACGGACTGCTTCTTGCGGGCCCCGCAGGTATCGGAAAGTCACAGCTTGCCTATGCGGTAGCAAGGATTCTGAGACTTCCATGGACCAGCCTCGATATGAGTGCCATTCACGACTCGGAGGCGCTGACCGGAAGTCCCCGTGTTTATGCCAATGCCAAAGCCGGGCGCATAATGGAGGCATTCTCACAAAGCGGCTCCAGCAATATAGTTTTTATCATTAATGAGCTTGATAAGGCGGATCAGAACAGCATTAACGGAAATCCGGCGGATGCCCTTCTGACCCTTCTCGATAATATCGGCTACACGGACAATTACATCGAGTGCCGCATACCTACAAACGGAGTTTATCCGGTGGCTACGGCCAATGACAAGTCCCGTATATCAGACCCCCTCATGAGCAGATTCGCGGTCATCGATATTCCGGATTACACACCGGATGAGAAAAAGATCATATTCCAAAAGTTCTCGCTGCCTAAGGTGCTTAAACGTATGGGTATGAGACCGGAGGAGTGCGTGGTGGATGACAGAGCCATAAGCGTGATACTGGAAAAATACAGAGATACCACCGGATGCCGTGACCTGGAGCAGGCGGCGGAGCATCTGGCGGCCAATGCACTATACCAGATCGAAACCACAGGAGTGGATGCGGTGACATTTGACGCCCATACCACGAGAATGCTGCTGTTTTGATGCAGTCGGGAATGACGTTTTCTGATCAGAGTAAGACGTGGTCAAAACCGCTTGATGACACTGCGGTCGGTTTTGTATAATGATTTTACCGAGGAGAAACTGATCATATCAGTCCTTCCATAGCGTAGAGTTTTTGAGAGCATGAGGTTCGAAATGAAATTCACGATTAAAAATGAGTTGGATAACAGGATACGCATACGTCTAAAGGACGGAAAACTTGATTA
>JAILDF010000092.1 GCA_024689585.1 Oribacterium sp. | reverse complement strand
ATAAATTGAATAGTGAACAGTAATTCAGGGTAGAGAATGATCTCTACCCTGAAAAAAAGAAATCTGGAGGGATATAATGACATCATCAGAAAAAGTTAAAAATAAAAAAGTCAGCTATTCGAAATGGGGATATATATTTATCCTTCCGTTCTTTATCACATTCGCAATATTTCAGTTGATTCCACTCGGTTCAACAATTTATTACAGTTTTTTTGAGTATTACAGAAGCGGTCTCAAGGAAATAGGACCTGTATTTGTGGGGCTTGAGAATTACAAAACTCTGTTTGAAACCGATCTGCCGAAGTATATGGGAAACACTTTTATCCTCTGGATACTTGGATTCCTTCCTCAGATAACAGTTTCTCTTATTCTTGCGGCCTGGTTCACTGACGCAAGGCTCATGATCAAAGGCAAGCAGTTCTTCAAGGTGGTTATCTATATGCCAAATCTGATCATGGCAAGCGCATTCTCAATGTTATTCTTCGCATTGTTCTCCGATATAGGACCTGTCAATTCATTCCTTGTAGATTCCGGAATTCTTGCAAAACCATACCGTTTTCTTTCTGAGGTATGGGGAACCAGAGGTCTTATCGCATCCATGAACTTCCTTATGTGGTTCGGAAATACCACTATCATTCTTATGGCAGCTGTAATGGGTATCAACCCTTCACTCTTTGAGGCTGCGGAGCTTGACGGATGTAATCATGGACAGACCTTCTTCTATATTACATTACCAAATATCAGACCTATTTTAGTATATGTGTTCATCACTTCCATGATCGGTGGTCTTCAGATGTTCGATGTTCCGCAGATTCTTACAGACGGAACAGGAGGACCTGACAGAACCTCCATGACCATAATCATGTACCTGAACAAGCATCTGTTCAGCAGAAACTATGGAATGGCCGGTGCACTTTCAGTGGTACTGTTCATAGTATGCGCTGTTCTTTGCCTCTGCGTTTACTTTTCGATGAACAGTGCTGAAAACGAAAAGCCTAAGAAGAGGCACAGAGATGCTGTTATGTAAGGAGGAAGAGCTATGAATGCAAGAAAGCAAAAAGAAATCACAGAGACCAATATAAGAAAAGTCATGGCATATATTCTGCTCTCGATACTGACATTTCTGTGTCTTTTCTTCTTCTATATACTTCTTATAAACTCAACGAGAGAGCATGTTGATATACAAAAGGGTTTCTCGGCTCTGCCTGGTGCGGTATTCATCAAGAATCTCACAAATGTGGCGAATGATGCCAATGTTCCTATCTTCAACGGTATCATGAACTCACTCATAGTATCGTCTTTCTCGGCTGTGCTTTCATGCTATTTCTCAGCATTGACAGCTTACGGTCTTTACGCGTACGATTTCAAACTCAAAAAAGCTGCATTTGTATTTATCATGCTTATTCTGGTAATGCCTACACAGGTGTCAGCTCTCGGATTCTTACGATTGATCACAAATATGAACATGGCAGATACATTTTACCCTTTGATTCTTCCTTCAATAGCTGCACCCTCGGTTTTCTACTTCATGTACAGCTATATGCAGTCATCACTTCCCATGTCTCTTGTTGAGGCTTCAAGAATTGACGGAGCAAGTGAATTCAGAACCTTTAACAGCATTGTACTTCCCATCATGAAGCCGGCTATGGCAGTTCAGGCTATATTTGCCTTTGTATCTTCATGGAATAACTACTTTATTCCTGCACTGGTGCTCAGCACACAGAAGAAAAAGACATTGCCCATACTTATCGCTTCACTGAGAAGTGCCGACTTCCTGAAGTTTGATATGGGTAAGGTTTACATGCTCATCACCATCGCCATAGTACCTATTATCTTCGTATACATACTGCTGTCGAAGTTCATAGTTGAAGGTGTTACATTGGGAGGTGTAAAGGAATGATATCACTTGAAAGAGGTATAAATTTAGGTGGATTTTTATCCCAGTGCACTCATGAGGAAAAGCATTACGACAGCTTCATAGTGGAAGAAGATATACGAAAGATCAGGGAAATGGGCTTCGATCATATACGTCTTCCCATAGATTATGAGGTGTTCGAAACCGAAGATGGTGTGCGTAAGGATGAAGGATTCGTGAGAGTACATGATGTGATCTCCTGGTGCGAGGGACAGGGCCTGTCTGTCATCCTCGACCTTCACAAGGCTTACGGCTATGATTTCAACGATGCAGGTGATACGGAAAAGAATCGTCTTTTTATCGATGAGAAGGTTCAGGGAAGATTTTTGAATCTCTGGGATGCGATAGCAAAGGAATATTCGGTTTATGAAAGTGTGGCCTTTGAACTTCTTAATGAAGTTGTGGAGGATGAGAATGCCGATGCATGGAACACTCTCATAAAGAAGGCCGTTTCCGCTATCAGAAATCACTCAAAGGACGCATGGATAATTTACGGCGGTATAAGGTGGAACAGTGCCGATACCATAAAGTATCTCGAGAAACCGGCAGATGACAGAATTCTTTTCACCTTCCATTTCTACGAGCCTCTGGTATTCACACACCAATGGGCACATTGGATGCCCGTGATGAAGGAGATAGAGACTGTACATTATCCTGACAGCTATGAGAAATACAGGGAAAAATCCCGTATCTTAGGAACTCAGGGACAGACAGTTGTGAATCGTCAATACGATGAGATGGATATCTACTTCCTGAGAGAAATGGTGAAGGTGGCGGTGGATGCCGCCAAAGAAAAGGGTACACCTCTTTATGTCGGGGAGTTCGGAGTTATAGATCAGGCACCCGAAGAGGATACTCTCAGATGGTTTAAGGACGTTATGACCATCTTTTCCGAAGAGAATATAGGATGTGCCGTCTGGACATATAAAAATATGGATTTCGGAATCAATCAGGAGCATTATGCAGGTATAAGAGATGAGCTCCTG
>JAILDF010000049.1 GCA_024689585.1 Oribacterium sp. | reverse complement strand
ATTGTTAAAGTAATCACAAACCAGTAAGCTAGTTTTATTAATTCAAGATTCCAGAGAGGGATAACAACATGAGAAAGAAAAATTGGAAACTCCAAAGTCTTGGAGGATTAGTTGCTTTGTCACTTGCGTGCAGTTCGCTTTCCGCATGCTCAGCAACTTCTACACCTCCTGTAAACACTGAAACTACCGCAACAGCCACAGAACAGGCTGCGTCTGAAGCCGCTTCTGATGTAGCAACAGAGGCAGCATCAACCGATACGACTTTTTCATCATCAGTTGAGGTTAAAGATGGAACCTACAGTGCTGTAGGCACCGGCTTTTGTAATGGCGAAGTACCAGTAACCATTACCGTCGAAGGCGGAAAGATCACAAATGTTGATATTGATGCTTCAACACAGACAGATGGTTACGGAAAGACAGCTGCAGACGAACTTGCAAATGAAGTTGTTGATGGTCAGACATATGATATTGATGTTGTGTCCGGCGCCACAATGACACGTAATGCTGTTTCTGAGGCAGTAATGAGTGCAATGTCTGAAGCCGGATTTGATGTAGATTCATTAGCTAAAAAAACTGAATCCGGTGAAACAGAAACGGTTGATACAGATGTACTTGTAATCGGAATGGGAGCTTCAGGTTCTATGGCTGCATTAAAGGCTGCTGAATCCGGTGCTCATGTACTGGGTGTTGAAGCTACAGAAACCCTTGGAGGCATGGGTAATGCTGCACAGGGAATGTTCGCAGTAGGATCTGTTGAACAGAAGGACCGATATGGTGAAAACGGTGAGGAAACAGATGAAGAATACTGGTTCAACCACCTTATGGAAAGAACAGATTATCTAGGTAATGCATCTCTCATCAGCCGTTTTGTTTCAGAGGCAAAGAATACAGTCAGCTATATGCTGAATCATGGTGTTGGATTCTTCCTTTCAAAGCAGGCACAGCAGATTGCTCATCTTGACCAGGAAGTTGTTTACCACAGATGGAACAATGCTGATCCATTCAAATATATTGGTGAATCCCTTGAAAGAAGCGGCGTTGAGATCCGTTACGGCACAACAGCAACTGAGCTTATAGTAGATGGTGAGGGTGCTGTAACAGGTGCAAAGTGTACAACAAGTGACGGCGGTACACTGATTGTTAACGCAAAGTCCGTTATCATGTCTACCGGATCATTCGCCAATAATCCGGAACTGATGAAGGAAACCCTCGGCGAAGAGCTTTACAATAATTCTATGGTATTGGCCGGATCAAAACTTCCCGGACTTGAGATGATGTGGGATATCGGTGCTGCTAAGGGTGAGCTCCTTACTATGAACCACGGTGTTGTAACACTTAATGCAGGTGATGAGATTGTTTCTCAGCTGACATTAAACAGTCCGATCCTCTGGGTAAACGGTCGCGGTAAGCGTTTCATGGATGAAGATCTTCTTAAGGATACTGTTGAATTCTCCTCTGCAGTAGCCGCACAAGGAGGAGTTGTTTATACAATCGTTGATCAGACTACTGTTGACCGTTGGACAGACGAATCTCAGGAAAACACAGGCACATGGGTTCATTACTGGGATCGTTACGGCATCATTGATGAGAATGGAGATCCTACTATTTACCATGCTCCTATTTCAAAAGAAGACTGGACTACAGGTTTTGAACTTCTTACAGAAGCAGGAGAAGGCGGAGTATTTGATACAATAGCTGACGCTGCAGCGTTTATTGGCTGCGATTCAAGTGATCTTGAAGCAACCATCGCAAAGTACAATACAGCGGTTGAAACAGGTGAAGATACAGAATTCTACAAGGATAAAGAGTCTCTCATTTATACTATATCAGAAGGTCCTTACTATGTTACAAAGGGTCATTCAGGCATCCTTGGTGCATTAGGTGGTGTTAACACAGATGAGAACCTCAATGTTCTTAATGAACAGAATAAGACCATAAAGAACCTCTATGCAACCGGTAACAACGTATCCGGCATCTCGATTGCTGCATACCAGAATGTTGAAGGTGTCGGTCTTGGCTTCTCTCTTACATCCGGAAGACTTGCCGGCGCTGCGGCTGCTGAAAATGCAGGTTACACAACAACAGAGGATACTACCGAGTTGACTGAAACAGGTAAAGAAACCATGAAAACCGCAACAGAGCGCGGTATGGACGGAAATTTGGAAGGGTAATCAGATTTTCTCCTCATAAACTGAGTTTCCAGAAATATAAGAAAAGCTGTGAAGAATGATTATCTCATTTTTCACAGCTTTTTTTATTCACGGAGTTTTAATCTCAGCTTCTTCTGCCGTACGTTTCTTCTCTATGTCTATGGTTATCGGTCTCATCTTTCCCTTCTCCGGTCTTTTATAATAATGATGCGAATCTACTTAGCTTCTATTACCATAAATTCATCAATTGCATTTAGCACCTGTTCAGACAGACCCATATCCCCAAATAGCCACTGTTCATGCTGCTTTCTTCTGTATTTTTTCTTTGCAGTTCCTGTAAGTATAGGAACGAAAAGCATGGTCTGAAGCTTTGCCTGGACAATGCCACACTGATCCAAGTCAGGACTTCCAAAAATGGCATGGTCGATGTGTATGTTCTTTCTCATCATGAGTTGACCAACAAAACTTGAGCCCAGGGATGAGCCAAGGGCACCATAAACCCGACCATTATGATGATCCATTACATACTCTTCTATTTTTCCGGTTATCGTCAACATATCATTAAATATCGTATCATCGGTTTTCAGAGGGTTACCGGCAGATTTGGGGGCTGCCGGCATTAGAGTAGTATGAAAAAAACTTTTTGGGGTTTCAGATGTTCCTCATCTGATGGTCATATATTATCACCGGATGCTGAAAGGAAACTGAAACTTGATATTTTTATGCTCTATTGAATTTTTCTTTGCCCTGCCTGCATTTCGGGCATTTCCAATCATCCGGTAAATCTTCAAAAGCTACCCCGTCATTTTCGGCAGGATCATAAATATATCCACAAACAGAGCAAACATACTTACCCGTCGCCTTACCGACTGATATCTCCCCGACAGGCTTGCTTTCCGGTGGATTATCGAGATCCGTTACCTTCTTCGCTTCCAGGTTCTCATATCCCAGCGGTGTATGTGTGGAGAGATATACCGTAGGATTGTTTTTTATGAACTCCCGTACCGCATCGAGAGTCTCTCTTGATGCTTTAACATCCTCAAACACAATTGAAAGCTTGTTTTCATAAAGGGCTTCATCCGTATAAGTTACATCTCCATGGATCATGTAATACAGACCACCGTCCTCCACGATCACAATGCTGTTGCCCGTTGTATGTCCCTTCGCTGCAATAAACCAGACTCCGTCAGCAATCTTCTTTGAAGCATTAAAATTCTTATAGGCTCCATCCGTAAAGTCCACAGGCACAACATTTGAAAATGACTTAAGTTCATCTGCCTTGCACTCTTCTCTTGCAGCATAGATTGTTGCATTTGGAAAAGCGCGCAATTCTCCGGTATGATCGGCATGTTTATGTGTTATCAGAATTTTGCTGATCTGCTCAGGCTTATATCCGGCATCGGCAAGTGCATCAACATAATTTGCCACTTTCTTTCCCATGTAAATCATGGTTTTCTCATCCGGCACCTGTTCAGGCATTTCAGATGGCACTCCGGTATCTACAAGTATGACTTCTTTACCGGTATCTATCACATAATTCTGAAGGCTCGACCGATACTTTTTGGTCGGATCCAGTCCATCCTTCCCTTCTCCGCCAAAAGCAAGGAACTGTGTCATGAATCCATTTTCGAATAATTTTACAGCTTTAATAATCATCCCTTTTCCTCCTTCGAAAAATATTATCTCCTGTAAGTCAACTAAATATATAGTCGACCTTATCATAATAAAACATTACTTCTGCTAAGGAAAAATATGAATAAACAACTTTGATCAAAAAAAGATTTTGAATCAACTGTCTAAAACTGTCTACATGTGAATCTTAGATAAAAAGAAAAGGAATCATTGATTTCTCAATGATTCCTTGACTAAGTAACGAGCGCGAGACGGGGATCGAACCCGCGATCTTCGCCTTGGCAAGGCGACGTAGTACCACTCTACTACTCGCGCATTATTAATGTCCGTTCAACTTTCATTTCTGTGAAGAACGAAACACTATACAAAAGATGATCAGTTTCAGTGTGAATGTTATCGCTGTCTTTATCATCTTGGATGCCCAGAACCGGAATCGAACCAGTGACACGAGGATTTTCAGTCCTCTGCTCTACCAACTGAGCTATCTGGGCAGCTAAGCGGGTGATGGGAATCGAACCCACATGTTCAGCTTGGAAGGCTGACATTCTACCATTGAACTACACCCGCAATTGCTTTTCGCGAACGCCTTATCTGTGACGCGAGTGTTATGATACAAAACTTATGCGATAATGTCAACAAAAAAATAATTTTTATTTTATTTTCCGGTTTTCTCCCGTCCTGTAGTTGATCTCTATCCCGGGCTGAACATTGTAGCAGTACACGCAAAAGCATATGCCCTTCCCGCCGTCTTCTACGGATAATGCCTCCATCAGCACTCCGTCAGCAAGCAGATTATCTCCCGTAAACACGGGAGTCACTCTGTAGAGAACATGGTTATCGGTCTCGTCAATATATTCCACAACCATCTCTTCAAAGGGACGCATCCCGTCGTAGTTCATATATCTTGTTCCGGTAATGAGATTTCTCTCATTATCATTTTCCGCAGTCAGTGAATATGCGATCAAATGACTTCTGTTGTAAAGATACGGTGGATCCGAATCAACTATCCCCGGATACTTCCTCTGTACCCATCCCGTAGGCTTTATATGGGATATGTCGCCGCGCTTCTTTCTGGGCATAAGCTCACTGCAGGCATTGGCATAGGCCACACCGCAGCGCCCCAGAGAATCGAAATCACTGTAGGTTTCAAAAGCCTCTGTGGTCATATCCTCAGCCGTAAAGAAGGGAACATTACCATTTATGACAGCGTAGGTTTCTCCTGAATATTCAGGTATATCATTGACAGTTTCAGTCCTGACTGTTTCAGGTTTAACTGTCTCAGGTTTAACGTTTCCCGGATGGGACTGCAAAAATGTAGTGTATACAGCCGCAATTACGATAACCAGCAATGTAATAAAGTTCGGCTGTCCGGATTTTTTTATGTATTTATCGTTTTTGTATTTATTCTTTCTATTGTCGTTATACGCCATAACACCACATCTGATTTAAACAAATCCTAAGGCAAGTCCCAGAAGTCTCACTATGAAAGCCACCACCCAGGCAACGAAGCATTGGAACAATACCGTAATAACTGCTGCCCTTCCTCCGGACTCCTGTTTAACGGACGCAATAGCCGCCACACATGGAGTGTACAGGAGACAAAATACCAGAAACACAAAGGCTGTGAGACCGCTTAGTTCCGCTCTGAGTCCTTCAGTTCCTCCATAAAGCACCGTGAGCATGGAAACCACACTTTCCTTTGCAAGGAAGCCCGAGATAAGGGAAGTCACTGTTTTCCAGTCTCCGAAACCGAGAGGCGCAAATAACGGCGCGATGACACCGGCAAGGACCGCAAGTATGCTCTTTTCAGAGTCCGTCACGAGATTAAATCCCGGATCGAAATTTTTCAAAAACCATACAGCGATGGTTCCGAGGAAGATAACTGTGAAGGCTCTCTGAAGGAAATCCTTTGCCTTATCCCACATAAGCATTAAAACGTTTTTCAGTCCCGGAAGTCTGTAGTTGGGAAGCTCCATAACAAAAGGAACCGCTTCACCGGAAAATACCGTTTTCTTCCCCACAAGCGCCACAACGATAGACATCACTATACCGATAAGGTAAAGGGCTATAGTTACAACCGCCGCATATTCCGGGAAGAAGGCTGCGGCAAAGAAGGCATAAATCGGCATCTTGGCACTGCAGCTCATAAACGGGATCAGCAGTCTCGTCATCTTTCGGTCTCTGTCGGAGGGCAGGGTTCTCGCAGCCATGATGGCAGGAACGCTGCAGCCGAAGCCTATGAGCATAGGTACGATGCTTCTTCCGGAAAGACCAAGCTTTCTCAGAAGTTTATCCATAAAGAACGCGACTCTTGCCATATAGCCGCTGTCCTCAAGCATAGACAAAAAGAAATAAAGCACCACAATGATAGGAAGGAAACTCAGCACAGAGCCTACGCCTTCAAATATTGCGTCAATCACCAGTGAATGAACAGGGGCGGAGACTCCGGCAGAAGTAAGGGCTGTATCCACTATCACCGTAAGGTTTCCTATAAGCACTTCCAGTATTCCCTGGAAGAAGGCACCGATAACGTTAAAGGTGAGGAAAAACACCAGTCCCATGATAAGGATAAAGGCCGGTATGGCAGTCCACTTTCCGGTAAAAAATTCATCCATCTTACGGCTTCTGGTATGCTCCTTGCTTTCCCGAGGCTT
>JAILDF010000270.1 GCA_024689585.1 Oribacterium sp. | reverse complement strand
GAAACGAAGCAGCCTCTCAATATAAGGTTTGTGGGTAATCCCGGAACAGGACGAACTGTTGTTGCGAGACTTCTCGGCGACATCCTCCGGGAGAAAGGCATTCTCAAAAAGGGTGAGATCATAGAGCACAGCATGAAGGATCTCATGGGAACGGTTCCGGGAGAAACTGTTCCGAAAACCCTCAGCATATGCAGAGATGCTCTGGACTCAATTCTCTTCATAGATGAACCATATCCCGAGATAAAAGAAATGGTCAGCGACCTTGATGAAGACACTGAAGACTTTGATGACGACGATGAGGAAAACAGCAAGCCTGAATATAACTTCCATAAGGAGGCTCTGGAAACCCTGATCTCGGAAATGGAAGCCAACCGGAATCTGGTTGTGATACTTGCCCTGACATACGAGGAGCTTGAAAAGGTACGTAAAGACGTTCCGGATATAGACAGTGTCATGTACAGTGAGATCGAGTTCAAGGACTTCAGCCGAAAGGAGCTTGGAGATATATTCCTCAGGATGGTCCGCAGAAACAAGTTCAGTCTCGAGGAAGGTCTCCGTGAAGAGATCCTTAAGTATTTTGACAAGCTTCCGGAAAAGGTTACAAAATCCGGCAGGTTCACCAACGCCCGTTATGTCAGAAATCTTTTTGACATGACCTGGTCCAAAACCCTTCTTCGTGCTGAGATCGACCAGAATGACGGAAGACTCATAACCAGGCAGGATTTCCGCCTGGCGGCCTCGGAAAGTGCCGAAATACTTAACAAGAAGGAACCCCGCAAATATCCTCTGGGTTTCAGGCTTGAGACTGATGATTAAGAACTATTCGGAAGCAATGCTTTCGACCTTGAAATCTCCGGACCGGATTTACGATCCATGTCTCCGGGAAAGGCAGATATATGACAGAAAATGACTTAAAAACACTTATAGAAAAAGCACTGGATATGCGTAATTTTTCCTATGCACCCTACTCTCACTTCAGGGTAGGGGCCGCACTCCAAAGCTCCAACGGCCGGATCTTCGGAGGCTGCAACGTGGAGAATTCCAGCTACGGGGCAGCAAACTGTGCCGAAAGGACAGCATTTTTTAAAGCTGTAAGTGAAGGCGTAAAGGATTTCAAACGCATCGTGATCACAGGAGGACTTGAGGGTGAACCTTTGCAGTATGCCTCACCCTGCGGCATCTGTCGGCAGGTCATGAGGGAATTCTGCGATCCTGACACCTTCGAGATCATACTTGCCAGGAGCACCGAAGACTACAAAATCTATACACTGGCCCAGCTGCTCCCCGAGAGCTTCGGACCGAAAAACCTGCTTCAATAAAAATAACTATAAAAGAAATCCACCGGGGACGGTTCCGGCGAGAACCGTCCCCGGTGGATAAAACCAAGGTCAGTCAGGACCCCTGACTGACACATAAATTCTAGGAGGAAATGAAAAATGCCAACACCGCACAACAAAGCAAATCTTGGAGACATTGCAAAAACAGTTCTTATGCCGGGAGATCCCCTTCGCGCAAAGTACATCGCAGAAACCTATCTTGAGAATCCCGTATGCTTCAATACAGTAAGAAATATGCTGGGCTTCACCGGAACCTACAAGGGCAAGAGAGTTTCCGTTATGGGCGGCGGAATGGGCGTACCTTCCATCGGCATCTACAGCTACGAGCTTTACAACATGTATGACGTAGACAACATTATCCGTATCGGCTCTGCCGGTGGCTTACAGGACGACCTCAATCTCAATGATGTCATCATTGCCATGGGTGCCTGCACGGATTCCAACTACGTATCACAGTTTGAGCTTCCGGGAACCTTTGCACCTATCGCATCCTACGGTCTTCTCGCAAAGGCAGTGGATGCCGCCGCAAACCTGAAGGTGGATGTGCACGTTGGTAATGTCTTAACCTCAGATGTATTCTATGACAAGAGAAAGGGCAAAAACGAAAAGTGGAGAGACATGGGCTGCCTTGCCGTGGAAATGGAATCTGCCGGTCTTTACATGAATGCTGCCGCAGCACACAAAAACGCCCTTACCATACTTACCATTTCCGATCATCTTTTCAAGTCCGGTGAACTCACTGCCGATGAGCGTGAAAAGTCCTTTAACAACATGATGCTTATAGCATTGGAGCTTGCATAGTGAGAAAAAATCATTCATTACTATTTGTGCCGCCAACTTAATACGGCAGAATGAGGATTACTATGATTAATTATTCAGAAGACAAAACCATGTACCATATAGGCGTTGCTCCGGGGCAGGTGGGACGTTATGTGCTGCTTCCCGGTGACCCTAAACGATGCGAAAAAATTGCTAAGTATTTTGATAATCCGGAATTCGTAGCGGATAATCGTGAATATGTTACCTACACGGGAACTCTCGACGGGGTTCCTGTGTCCGTTACCTCAACGGGTATCGGCGGTCCTTCCGCATCCATAGCCCTTGAGGAACTGTGCATGTGCGGCGCTGATACGTTTTTACGCGTAGGAACCGCAGGTGGCATGGATCTCAATGTCGAGTCCGGAGATGTAGTCATTGCCAGCGGCGCGATACGTATGGAGGGAACTTCCAAGGAATATGCCCCCATCGAGTGGCCCGCAGTTCCGGATTTCGAGGTGACCTCTGCTCTTAAAACTGCCGCTGAGAATCTGGGCTTCAAACATCATGTGGGGGTTGTTGAATGCAAGGATGCCTTCTATGGTCAGCACAAACCGGAGGATCTTCCGGTTAATTACGAGCTCCTGAACAAATGGTATTCCTGGCTTAAACTTGGCTGCAAGGCTTCAGAAATGGAATCCGCAGCCATCTTTACAGTTGGTGCCTATCTCAGGGTAAGAGTGGGAGCAGTTCTTTTCGTCATGTCAAACCAGGAACGTGAGAAGGCCGGACTTTCCAATGTCATAGAGCATGACACCGACAAAGCCATTCGCACTGCCATTGAAGCCATCCATATCCTCATAAAGCAGGATCAGGCAAAGGGTCAATAAGGATTATCATATGAATTTAACCCAGGAAGAAAAGTATATGAAGCTTGCCATCCGGGAAGCTCAAAAGGCTGCCATGAGCGGTGATGTCCCTATAGGCTGCATCATAGTCTATGACGGCACGGACCCAAACACCAAAGCAGATAAGAATGCTAAGGCCCACGGAATCCTCCCGGGAACCATCATTGGCAGAGGCTACAACAAGCGTAATAAAATGCACAGTTCCCTGATGCATGCCGAGATAATCGCCATTAAAAAAGCCTGTAAGGCATTTGATGACTGGAGACTGGAGGACTGCACCATGTACGTCACCCTGGAGCCCTGTCCCATGTGTGCCGGAGCTATCGTCCAGGCCAGGATACCGAGAGTCGTTATCGGTGCAATGAGTCAAAAGTCCGGCTGCTGTGGTTCGATACTTGATATGCTGCATGAAGAAAGGTTCAATCATCAATGTGAAGTAACAACAGAACTACTTCTTGATGACTGTACTCATCTGATGACGGATTTTTTCCGGAATATGAGAAACAGAGAGCGGTAGGTATTATCCTTTTCCCGGAATATGAGGAGCAGAGAGCGATAGGCATTATCCTTTTTCCGGAATATGAGGAGCAGAGAGATAAGCATTATACTATTAACAACAATGGCGGAAACCCACAACTTAAAAGTGATGGGTTTCCGCCATGACAACGAAAGGCAGAATTTATGAAGCGATGCATAATTGTCGGTGCGGGAGACTATTTCGGAATCCCCATAGAGCTCACAGAAGAGGACTACATCATAGCCGCAGATGCAGGATATAAGAATTTAAAAAAATCCGGTGTCCGGCCGGATCTCCTTGTGGGGGATTTTGACTCAATGCATATCGACGGGGTAGCGGGCACCACCGGACCCGTGAAGGATCTCGACATATTTGATGACGCTGAAAAAGCTGAATACCTCCATCGGCTTAAGCAAATGGAGGTTGAGGGCATTGAGACGAAAGTCATCGATCCCGTGAAAAACGATCCTGATATGATGGCCTGTGTGAGACTTGGCCTTGACCGTGGATTTATGGAATTCCATATCATAGGGGGCACCGGAAAACGCATCGACCACAGCATTGCCAATCTTCAGATACTTGGATTTCTGGCCTCCCGTGGCTGCAGGGGATATATCTACAACGAGTTCCAGATCATAACGGCGATACATAACGAAACCCAAAAATTCCCGGCAGAAATGCAGGGGTATTTTTCCGCACTTGCTCTTTCGGACCGGTGCCGCGGAGTAACCGAAAAGGGCTTCAAATACATCATCAATGATGTGGACCTGCAAAACACCATTCCCACCGGAATAAGCAATGAATTTGTGGGAACAGAGGCGGAGATAAGCGTTAAGGACGGAACCCTTCTTCTTATCTATGACCAGATGAAGGTGCATAAATTCAGCTGCTGTAATTAGCCGTACAGGGAAAAAGCACCCTGCCCGGTTCAGCGTTGGCCGTCATATGTGCTTTTGTGCCGGCATAACGCACGCATGACGGCCTTATAAACCGTGCAGTGAAAAGCACCCTGCCCGGTTCCGCGTTGGCTGTCATATGTGCTTTTGTGCGAGCACAACGCACGCATAACGGCCTTATCGCGAATGGAAAAAATTTTTTTATTTCTAAAATTTCTATGACAGTTTTGGACATTGCTTGAATAGAAAAATGTGTTCTGTTATAATTCGCTTAAGAAGTAAATAACTGGAACGTGCGAGGCCGCACATATTGAACCTACAAATACGACATACGGGATTCCGATATCTGAATACATAATATAATGCCTTCCATCTGGTAAAGGACTATAGTGGTATTCGTGGGGTCTCCCACCTAGCAAACAGGCTAGGAGTCAAGCGTGTGGCACGGCGTTTTGGTCTTACTCCAAAAAATCGTATGATTTTTAAACCGGTGAGCAGTTCACCGGTTTTTTTGTTTGCGCGATACGACCTTCAAGCGAATATTGATATTCATTTGAAGGCCAACGCGACGTCGAGTAGGGGTGCCTTCCCCCTACTCGATTACGTTGGGGAGAAATAAATCCCCATAGTTTAATGTGAAAAAGTGAATTTGGTTTATCATGTGCTATAATCAGTATTATAATTACATAAGATAAAGGTCGATGCTTTCACCTTAAACTTATACAGGATCATCCCGGAGGACAGCAGTGAATAAAGAGAAGTGGGAAATACAGAAACGCTGGGGAATCACAGCATTCCTTGTGATAGTAGGAAGTGCCGTTGTCATATTGGCCTTACACAACTTTAATTTGATAACCGACAGGTTCAACAATCTGATAGCTATCTTATCGCCCATCATAACCGGTGCTGTCATGGCTTATCTTGTGAACCCTGCCTACAAGCTTATTTATAAATACACAGGGATACTTTTGGATAAAGTCATGAAGTCTGCCTCGGATCAGACTACCGAAAAAGCTCTCCTTGAAAGGCAGAAGCTTCAAGCAAAGCTCAAAAGCCTTTCCGATAAGATTTCCGATAAGATTTCCGAAAATAAGTTTACCGAAAAGCTGCGGGAAGAAGTCACCGGAAAACTTGCAAAAAACAATACCGAAGAAACTCCTGCTGAGGTTAAGAGACAGAACTTTATAGCAAGAATCAGCAGTATCTCTGCTACATTTTTCTCCGTGCTGCTTGTTTTGATAGCTGTTTTCGGACTCGTTTCAATGATCATTCCTGAGTTGATCAAGTCCCTGTCCAGCCTGTCCTACACCTTGAGATTTATCGATGACGACTATTTCTCAGAGCTGATTGAGAACTCCACTGATTCTCTGGGTATCATCACCCATATCTCCAATTTTATACAAGGCATTACAAATTCCCTGGGAATAGGCGATTCTTTGTCCGGTGAAATACAAAAAATCTTCACCTCTGTGCAGCAGTTTATTCAGAATTCCCTGCTTCCTAACCTGAGAAATGTCATTACATCCCTGGGAATAGGTATATGGTCAGCGGTAACCTGGATAAAAAACTTCATCATCGGTCTCATCATCATGGCCTACCTTCTCAATACCAGGGAGTCCATGCTCATAAGCGCCCGCAGGATTCTCTTCGCCATACTTCCATCAAAGTATGTTCATATGGTAATTGCTGAGCTAAAGGAAATAGACAGGATGTTCGGAGGCTTTATAGTAGGAAAGATCATCGATTCTTTCATCATCGGTATAATATGCTTTGTGGTTCTGAGCATAATGGATATGCCTTACACCATGCTGGTTTCCGTTATAGTGGGAGTCACAAATATAATCCCATTCTTCGGACCCTTCATCGGAGCCATACCTTCAATCATACTTATACTGATACAAAGTCCTATCCATGCTCTGTATTTTGCCATCTTTATCCTGATCCTTCAGCAGCTGGACGGTAATATCATCGGTCCCAGCATACTTCACGGATCCACCGGTCTCAGCAGCTTCTGGGTACTGTTCTCCATTCTTTTGTTCGGCGGCCTCTTCGGATTTGTTGGCATGATCATCGGGGTTCCCATCTGGGCCATCATCCTTCAGGGGGTAAAACGCCTCACCCAATATCTTCTGGATAAAAGGAAGGTGACGCTGGATGACCAGGGAAACCTGATAGCAGATAATATTACAAATGCAGAAAAGTAGTGTAGAGCCGGAGGCATCCTCCGGCTCTTTTTCAGTCACTTTATAAACCGGTTTTCTAAATTACCTTGAAAGCGCTTTAAGTGTTGCAATTCCGCCATTTTTATGTATAATGATTTTGGGTTCGGAAGTCCTGTTTTTGGCAGAGCTCCGGGCCCATTTTTATAACCAAAAGAGCATTATTTTTTTCAGGAGGCTATCAATGGATATAAGATACAGCGCAAATCAGAGAGATGTAAAAAGATACACAACAGAAGAACTCAGAAACGAATTTCTGATCACAGACCTTTACAAGCCGGACGAAGTAGTTGCAGTTTACTCCCATGTTGACCGTATGGTTACATTCGGATGTATGCCTGTACATGAAACAGTTTCTCTGGACAAAGGCATCGATTGCTGGCATAATTTTGGAACACACTATATACTTGAAAGACGTGAGATAGGTATCTTCAATATCGGAAGCGGATCCGGAAAGATCCTGGTTGACGGTACAGAATATAAGCTTGGCTACAAGGATTGCCTTTACATCACAAAGGGAGCAAAGGAAGTTCTTTTCTCCTCCGATGATGCTGAAAAGCCGGCTAAATTCTTCATGGTTTCCGCACCCGCCCATGTAAGCTATGAAACAAAGCTCATTACCATGGCAGAGGCAAATCACAGACCTTGCGGAGAGCCGGAGCTTGCAAACCAGCGTGTCATCAACCAGTTCATCCATCCCGATGTACTTAAGACAGCCCAGCTCAGCATGGGTATGACAGAACTTAAACCGGGTTCTGTATGGAACACCATGCCTGCTCATACACATGAGAGACGTATGGAGATCTATACCTATTTTGAGGTGCCTGAGGATCAGGTTGTTATCCACTTCATGGGAGAGCCTCAGGAAACAAGACATCTGGTAATGCATAACTATGATGCTGTTATCTCACCTTCATGGTCCATTCATTGTGCTTCCGCAACCCATAATTATACATTTATCTGGGCTATGGGCGGAGAAAATCAGGAATTTGATGATATGGACAATATTTATACACCAGATTTGCGATAAATATAGTAGAATAGTGTGGTGGTCTGTCGTATAATGTCAGACCGAAACATTATCAAAAAAGGAAACCCTGTGACAGGGTGAGGAGATTTTTATGGCAACATTACTTGAAACCTGGAGAACCCAGGCTTACGGCAACGGACTTTCAAAGGCTGACCAGGAAAGACTCTGGCAGGAGTACTTCGCACTTGAGAAGGGATTCTATGAGGAAGTACTCAAGGATCCTTCACATGTATACGAAGGAACTGTCAAAGAGCTTGCAGACCACTTCGGCATCGATGTATTCCATTTCACAGGAGTACTTGACGGAATCGACGAGTCTTTAAAGGGATATCACAATCCTATCGAAACCATGGATGAGAACACTCAGGTTAAGATTGAGATCGACCCTGAGAAGCTTTACTACAACATGGTAGAGGCAAAGGCAAGCTGGCTTTACGGACTTCCTGCATGGGATTCTATCCTTACAGAAGAGAAGCGTCATGAGCTTTACCGTAAGCAGAAGGCTTCAGGAACCATCCGCAGAGAAGGCAGGAAGATCTACCCTAACGATCAGTGCCCTTGCGGATCAGGCAAGAAGTACAAGAAGTGCCACATGCGCATAGACCAGGAAAATGAGCTCAAGGCTATGGCAGGAGCTGAACAGTAATGTCTGAAAAAATCAGGACGAACATAAGTGCCGGTGTGGAGGGTAATGCCTCCGCCGGCACTTATCAGGATAGAACCCCTGCGGATTCTTTTGAACCGCTCAAAGCCGCGAGGCTCACTCAATCAAATATCGAGGACAGTCATGATTATGTGGTAAGAGCAACTGCGGCTAATGGACTGATCAGAGCATTTGCATGTACAACCAGAGATCTGGTTGAGGAATGCAGAAAAATCCACAACACCTTCCCTATATGTACAGCAGCCATCGGAAGACTTATGAGCTCAGCGCTGATGATGGGTGTTGACTTAAAGGGCGACAGAAGCGTGCTCACACTTACCATAAAAGGCGACGGTCCCATAAAAGGCTTAACTGCCACAGCTGACAATCTGGGCAATGTAAAAGGCTTTGTTTCCAATCCAAATGTCCTTCTTCCTCCAAACAAAGCAGGACATTTGAACGTGGGAGAGGCTCTCGGAAAAGGAAAGCTCAGTGTCATTAAGGATATAGGTCTCAAGGAGCCCTACATCGGTTCTGTGGATCTCCGGACCGGAGAGATCGCAGAGGATCTTACATATTATTTTGCCGTATCCGAGCAGATACCTTCTTCAGTGGGACTCGGTGTTCTTATGAACACAAACAACACTGTAAAGCAGTCCGGCGGTTTCATCCTTCAGCTTATGCCGGATGCCACGGAAGATGTTATCTCAAAGCTGGAAGAAAAGCTTTCAAACATCAAGTCCGTAACAGCCATGCTTGACGAAGGCATGACACCGGAAGAGATGCTTCAGTTTATCCTCGGTGATATGGATCTGGAGATCAATGACCATATACCGGTACGTTTTCATTGTAACTGCAGCAGAGAAAAAGTATCAAAGGCTCTTATTTCCCTTGGAAAGAAGGAGCTTGAAGATCTGATCGCTGACAAAAAAACACAGGATGTTTTCTGTGATTACTGTGAGAAGCATTATAGTTTTTCTGTGGCCGAGCTTCAGGAACTGTATGATTCAGCAAAGTGACCCAGTTGGGACGGAGTGGTCCGGGGGGACGGAGTTAGTGGTCCATTTGAAAATGGACCACTAACTCCGTCCCCCCCGGACCACTCCGTCCCACCATTGGCCATATTATTTTTATTTATGTTTCACCCTTCAAAAATATATAACCAGTTTGTATACATTTGATTGACCTTGATTTTGGTTTATGCTAATATTTATTCCGTTGCAGAAATCATTCTGCATTACTTTATGGAGGTATACACAATGAAGGGTACAGTTAAGTGGTTCAACAATCAGAAGGGTTACGGTTTCATTTCTGATGAGTCAGGCAAGGACGTTTTCGTTCACTATTCAGGTCTTGCAGGTGATGGATTCAAGTCACTTGAAGAGGGACAGAATGTTGAGTTCGACGTTCAGGATGGCGCAAAGGGACCTCAGGCAGTAAACGTAGTTAAGCTTTAATTTTTAGATTTCCACGTACCTTAATTGTAATTAATATATTATTTGCAAGAAAAGTATCAGAGAACTAAACAGAAAAGCAAAGCGGTATCCGGATGGGTACCGCTTTTACTTTGCAATAACTTAAGCGCTGCTATGCACAGTACTTATACTTGCGATTAAAATACCCTTCGCTTATAATTACCGTTATGAAAATATCATCAAGAAAAACAAGTTTATACGGGATGCTTCTGGCACTGGCTATGATTCTGAGCTATGTAGAAGCAATGATTCCCATCAATATAGGTGTCCCCGGAGTCAAACTGGGACTTCCGAATATAGTTACAGTCATAGGTCTTTACACCCTGGGCGCTATGCCGACATTTATAATCAGCATCCTCAGGATCCTTCTGGTAAGCTTTATGTTTGGCAATACCATGACTCTGGCATACTCTCTGTCAGGTTTTGCACTCAGTTTCATTACCATGACCGCACTTATAAAAATTGGTGGTTTCCAAAGAACAGTGATAAGCATCACCGGTGGTGTGATGCATAATGTGGGCCAGCTTTTAGCCGCGATATTACTGCTTCACAGCGAGGCACTGTTGTTTTATCTCCCTGTACTTATGGTGGCGGGAGTTGTTGCCGGAGCACTGATAGGTTTCGTCTCGGGACTTATAGCAGACCGCATACACATGTATCTGCATCAGGCACAAAACATGTAAATATAAAATAATCATAAATAAAAGCGAAACGTATATTCGTTATATTGATTTTCAACTTCAACCATGATACAATTGCTCGGCAAACATTTGTTTGTCGAGCTTTTTAAAGCATTTTACTTTTTTAGCACATAAACTGGAGTAGTAATGGGAAAGAATTACATTAAGATCAGGGGAGCCAGCGAACACAATCTCAAGCATGTGGATCTGGACATCCCAAGGGATGAGCTTGTTATCATGACAGGATTATCCGGCTCAGGTAAATCATCGCTGGCATTTGATACCATTTATGCCGAAGGACAGAGAAGATATATGCAGTCCCTCTCATCCTATGCAAGACAGTTCCTGGGACAGATGGAAAAGCCAAAGGTGGATTTGATCGAGGGTCTGAGCCCTGCCATATCCATTGACCAGAAATCAACAAACAGAAACCCCCGATCAACGGTCGGAACCGTTACCGAGATTTATGATTACATGCGTCTTTTGTATGCTCGTGCCGGTATCCCTCACTGCCCGAATTGCGGAAGAGAGATCAGACGACAGACCGTGGATGAGATCGTGGATCAGCTGCTTCTCATGAAGGACGGAACCCGTATCCAGCTGCTTGCTCCCATAGTAAGAGGAAAAAAGGGCATGCACGAAAAGGTTCTGGACAGCGCCCGTCGTTCCGGATATGTAAGAGTGCGTATCGACGGAAATCTCTACGAGCTTTCCGAAGAAATAAAGCTTGAGAAAAACATCAGACATAATATAGAAATAGTAGTTGACCGTCTCGTCATAAGAGAGGGCATAGAAAAACGTCTGGCGGATTCAACGGAACAGGTCATGCAGTTAAGCGGAGGCCATATGACTGTGGATGTAATCGGCGGTGAGCCGGTTAATTTTTCCACTAGTTTTGCATGCCCTGACTGCGGTATATCCATCGAGGAAATCGAGCCCAGAAGCTTTTCCTTCAACAATCCTTTCGGTGCCTGTCCCGAGTGTTTCGGAATCGGCTATAAAATGGAATTTGACATTGCCCTCATGATCCCCGATGAGAGCCTGAGTATAAATGAAGGTGCCATCTCAGTTATGGGATGGATGAACTCAAAGGACGAGGGAAGCTATACCCATGCCATGCTGAAGGCTCTTTCCGAAAAATATGCTTTCAGTCTGGATACTCCTTTTAATGAACTGAGTGATAAGGCCAGAGACATCATCATAAACGGAACAGGAGACGAGAAGGTTACTGTTTACTACGAGTCCCAGTTCGGAAACGGCAACGAGCACCACGTAGCCTTCGAGGGTCTTGTTTCCAATGTTAACCGCCGCTACAGGGAATGTTTCTCCGACAGGATGAAGGCAGAGTATGAACAGTTCATGCGCATAACTCCCTGTCCAAGCTGTCACGGCGCGAGACTTAAACCCTCAAGCCTTGCAGTTACAGTAGGAGATCTCAATATTTACGAGACTACAACATTATCCATTACCAAGTTCAATGAATGGGTACAGGGACTGGAGCTCACCCCCATGCAGCATAAGATTGCTGACGAAATCCTGAAGGAGATCAAAAACAGGATAACCTTCATGCTGGATGTGGGTCTTGATTACCTGAGTCTGTCACGTGCTGCCGGAACTCTTTCCGGAGGTGAAGCCCAGCGTATACGTCTGGCCACCCAGATAGGATCCGGTCTTGTGGGAGTAGCTTACATACTTGATGAACCTAGTATAGGACTGCACCAGCGTGACAATGACCGTCTCATCGGCACGTTGAAGCATCTCCGTGACCTGGGTAATTCAGTGCTTGTGGTAGAGCATGATGAAGATACCATGAGAGCTGCAGACTACATCATAGATATAGGTCCGGGAGCAGGTTCCGAGGGCGGAGAAGTTATCGCCACCGGTAATATAGACGAGATCATGGCAAACCCGCGAAGCATAACCGGACAGTACCTGAGCGGTAAGCTGAAGATCGCGGTACCGAAGAAAAGGCGCAAACCCAACGGATGGATAAAGGTTGTTGGTGCACGGGAAAATAATTTAAAGAATATCGATGTGGAATTTCCTCTCGGTGTATTCACCTGTGTAACAGGTGTATCGGGATCCGGCAAGTCATCTCTTGTAAATGAAATACTTTATAAGTCACTGGCACGCCAGCTAAACAGAGCCCGTATCATAGCAGGAAAACACACACGTATAGACGGCATCAAACAGCTGGATAAGATAATCGCCATAGACCAGTCACCCATAGGCCGTACTCCCAGATCAAATCCCGCAACCTATACCGGAGTATTTGATCTCATCAGAGATCTCTTTGCCGGCACCCAGGATGCAAAGGCCCATGGCTACAGTAAAGGCAGATTTTCTTTCAATGTTAAGGGCGGCCGATGTGAAGCCTGCCAGGGCGACGGCATCGTAAAGATAGAGATGAACTTCCTTCCGGATGTGTATGTTCCCTGTGAGGTATGTAACGGTAAGAGATTCAACAGAGAGACTCTGGATGTCAAATACAAAGGAAAGAACATTTACGACGTTCTGGAAATGACCGTCGAGGAAGCCCTTGAATTCTTTAAAAATGTTCCTACCATAACCAGAAAGATACAGACACTCTATGATGTGGGTCTCGGTTATGTAAAGCTGGGACAGCCAAGTACAGAGCTCAGCGGCGGTGAAGCACAGCGTATAAAGCTCGCTACCGAGTTAAGCCGCAGACCTACCGGAAAGACCATCTACATCCTTGATGAACCCACCACAGGACTTCATTTCGCAGATGTTCACAAGCTTGTGGTCATGCTGGATAAGCTTGCC
>JAILDF010000202.1 GCA_024689585.1 Oribacterium sp. | reverse complement strand
CGTCCCTTATCAAGATATTCCCTCATCTCGGAAAGAGCCTTTTCATATTGACCATTGCAGTCAATCTGACACTCCAGGGTGTATGCAGGATTTTTAGAAACTGTATTTAGGAATCCGGCTACACGCTGTCTTCCTGAAACTGCGCTGTTGTGGGCCATAACCACAATCTTTCCTTCTTTTTGTGTTTTCAGCATGTATTCCCCATCCAGGCATCCTGCATTATAGTTGTCGGAAACAATAGTGCAGTTAACCAGATTCTCGGTGCTGACATTTGAATCTACTACGATCACTTTTATACCTTTTGCCCTGGCTTCTATAAGGACATCCACCAGTCCGTCAGGATCAACCGGCGTCAGGATCAGAGCATCGATACCCATTTTCATCATTTCCCTTATCTGCTCCTTCTGCCTCTGCACATCCATTCCCGGATCACGCAGGATCACTCTGTCACCCTCTGCCTCAACCCTTACTCTTACCTGCTCATGGATCATCCTGAAGAATTCATTGCTCATGGTCATATAGCTTGCACCTATCAGTCTGGAGCCTTCCTTCTGATTTTTGGAAATGTCTATGGACCTGAGCATTATCAGAATACCGACTGAAAAAAGCACAAGGTACACTACCGTCAAAATTGTATAATACAATTTTCTATATTTTGTTTTTTTCATATCCCCACCTTAACGGTATAGAAATTCAGTCGGTGAACCAGGGGGACGGGGTTGGTGGTCCATTTTAGGAAAATGGACCACCAACCCCGTCCCCCTGGTCCACCGACTGAACTGTTACATTCAATTGGGGTAATAGTAACTTGAATCCTTTGCTCCGTCAATCTTTTAACACAATGAATCACCCAATGATTTAAAAAGAAATCCACCGGGGACGGTTCTCAACCGCGAGAACCGTCCCCGGCGGATAACTCCCCTCAGGTTTTTCTTACCTCTCGTAGGAGAATGTCTGCAAAAACTTCTTAAGTCTTTCAGTCTTTGGTTTTTCAAAGAATTCCTCTGCAGTTCCCTCCTCTACAATGTTTCCTCCCTCAAGGAATATCATACGGTCGGCAACGGCTCTTGCAAACTGCATCTCATGGGTAACGATCAGCATGGTTCTTCCTTCTCTCGCAAGAGCCAGGACAACATCAAGAACCTCTCTGACCATCTCAGGATCAAGAGCTGCCGTTATCTCATCAAGTAACAGAATCTCCGGATGCATTATAAGCGCCCTTACGATGGCAACTCTCTGTTTCTGTCCTCCCGAAAGCTGTCTCGGATAGTAATCTTTTTTTTCAAGAAGTCCTACCCTTTCCAGAAGCTCCATGGCTTCCTTTTCAACCTCTTTCTTGCTCCTCTTCTTCACTTTAACCGGAGCCAGCATTATATTCTCAAGCACAGTCATATGCGGGAAAAGGTCATAACTCTGAAATACCATTCCGATCCTTTCTCTGAGCTTTACCAGGTCACTGCCTTCCGTTCTGACAGGATTACCGTCAAGTATTATCTCACCTTCCTGGATTTCCTCGAGAGCATTAAGGCACCTCAAAAATGTACTCTTTCCGCATCCTGAGGGTCCGACTATGACCACAACCTCTCCCTTATTTACGGTAAGGTTAATGTTTTCAAAAACCGGCAGATCACCGTACCGTTTACTGACGTTCTTCACCTGTAATATCTCTTCCATCTCAGTTCTCCCATTTCTTTTCAAGGTATTTCGAAAGCAGACTTATGGGCCAGCAGGCCAGAAAATACAACAGGAATATGACTAAAAATACTCCGAAGGCTGCATTTGGCGAAACCTTACGGTTAGCCTCTATGATCTGCTGTCCCACCTTCAATACCTCAACGATTCCTATCATCATCACAAGACTGGTGGTCTTTATCATTCGGGTTATCAGGTTTATGGATAACGGGATCATCCTTCTGATTATCTGCGGTACTATCACATAAACATAGGTCTGTAGTTTGGTAAGTCCCAGAGACATGCTGCTCTCATACTGTATCACGGGAATACTGAGAAGCGAGCCTCTCACAAGATCTGCCATTTCCGCCGTTCCCCAGAAAGAGAACACGATTATTGAAGCTGTCTCGGCCGAAAGATTGATACCAAGGGCTTTTGTTGAACCAAAATAAACTATGAAGAGCAGCACCATCTGAGGCATTATCCTCACGATCTCCAGGTATATCCTTGAGATCACTGTTATCACAGGATTTTTGAGCGCCATCATTATCCCGACCGCAACTCCCAGCACAATGCTTATCACAACCGATATCATGCTTATCTTAAGCGATACCAGAAGCCCCGTCAGAAGCCTCAGCATATTGCTTCCCTTCAATAAAACTTCAAATCCCATCTCATCACACTCCCAAGGTTTTAAATCTGGCTTTCTTCTCGATATAGTTTCCAAGGAAAGATACCGGAAGAAGCATTATCACATAAAATACAACAAGCAAAAACAGCGCCTCAGTTGTGTCGTAATAGAGTCCTATCAGATCCTTTGCCGTAAACATCAGATCCATGAGACTGATGGCCGAAAAAACGCTGGTCTCCTTCAGAAGAAAGATAACATTGGCGACTATTCCCGGAACACTCAGGGACAGGGCTTCAGGAAAGATAACATAGGTGAAAAGCTGCCTTTGTGTGAGTCCCAGAGCAAGAGCGCCCTCCGTCTGGGATACCGGAACCCC
>JAILDF010000161.1 GCA_024689585.1 Oribacterium sp. | reverse complement strand
GGGGTTGGCTGAAGCCGGGGATACGGAAACAGTAAAAAAGATGATCGATATAGTTATAAATACAAATAATAAGTTTCTTTGCATATTGACTCCTTTCAGAGCGCTGGCGCCTTGTCATGGAAATTAATAATATATGTATATGATATGCCCTTTGATAACCTGTCGTCACTATCATATTAGTCGATAAATCATCGCCATTCCATAAGCTGTTCTCAAAAATTCATTATATTGAAGACCTAATCTTTTGTGTGTTTCGGGGAATATGATAGAATTAAACTCATGAGAAAAACCATTTGATATGACCTTTAGGAGGAAATTATGAATATAGCAAAAATGATCGATCATACAATGCTTAAGGCGGATGCAACTACAGAAACCATCAAAAGATATTGCAGTGAAGCAAAGGAGTATGGCTTTGCATCTGTATGTGTTAATACCTGTCACGTGCATCTAGTGGCAGAGGAGCTTAAGGGCAGCGACGTAAAAGTCTGCTGTGTTGTGGGATTCCCTCTCGGAGCCATGAGTACTGCGGCAAAGGCATTTGAGGCAAAGACAGCGATTCAGGATGGAGCTGATGAGGTTGACATGGTCATAAATGTCGGTGGCATGAAAGACAGAAACTATGAAATGGTGAAAGCCGATATCAAGGCAGTGGTTGATGCAAGTGAAGGCAGAACCGTGAAGGTTATAATCGAAACCTGCCTGCTCACAAAGGATGAGATCGTGAAGGCCTGTGAGCTTTCGGTTGAAGCCGGAGCTTCCTTTGTAAAGACTTCAACAGGCTTTTCCACCGGCGGAGCCCTTGCATCGGATGTTGCTCTCATGAAAAAGACTGTTGGCGACCGCGCAAAGGTCAAGGCAAGCGGCGGAATCAGGACCTATGAGCAGGCTATGGAGTTTATTAACGCAGGTGCGGACCGTATCGGTGCCGGAAACGGAGTAATACTTCTTGCATAATAATAGGTCATAGAAACGGGCTGCTTTGATAGAAAAATCCGAAATCTACCCCTTGGAGGATATAAAGCCTATCAGGGTTCGATTTCGGATTTTTAGTACATGAACTCACTATTTTCTGATGAATATCCATTGGCTCTGTTCTGCAGATTTTACAAATAGTAAGCGGGAAATCCAACGGTTTTAATCGTGGGAATATGTCACAATAGCTCGTCAATTCTACCCGGCAAAAGCAGTTCTTTTATGCAGCTGTAGAATTGTCGGATTTCCTGTTGACAGGTGTTGGTCCCGGAATCATACGACGTAGTTTCCCCGATGCCTTTTGAACCACTGTAATAATCGGAGATAACCAGCGAGTGCACATTGCTTCCGCGATAAGTGAGAAGAGCTTCAAGGTTATAAACTCTTATACTGCTTTGATAGTTTCCGGAAGCATTTTCTGCATGAAGATGCGGGATAAGCAGTACGTCCGTATCCAATACGAACTCGTATCTTTCATCATTGACCAAATTGGTATCGCCGGATTCTTCACCCAAACTCTTAAGAAGCTCCGGGAGTCCTTTGCAGCTCTTTACATTTTCGGCCGTTACCGTAAATGTTGTCACATACTTTTCTATTGATGATGCCAATGCATCCGTCCTTCGTTTCTCAAGTATCTTACGGATTTTTCTGTCGATGTTATCGAACTCGCTATCCAGCTCCAGAGGTTTAACAAGTATAGATCCCGGGCAGGATAGTGCCATGGTGGGGCTTGCGGTAAGTATAAGCATTCGCTCCATATCGAGAAGGTTGGTAGAGCTGTCCGTCCCGTCCATCCACCGGTAATGCTCGATTATCGAAACATCTTCGATAGTTCCGGGAAATCTATCCATAAGCCATTGCTTCATAGGCCAGACAAGGCTGGGATTTTTCGAGGTGACTATGGCGCACTGTATACCTTCGGCTTTTTCTTTTAATCCCATGGCAATGTATAAGGCCACAAGCGTTACTTCTGTCTCGGGTATTTTGAACCCGAAGCTTTTTTCAAAACATGACACCACGATATGCGTAGCCAGGGGATTTGCTCTATTTATCTCACGTTTATTGTAGTTACTTATGTGGTGTCCCACATCAGTTCTCTGATAAAGCTTCCAGATATGAAGAAGCAGTCTGTTTTTGTCATTATCCTTCAGCTTAAGCACAATTCCGAAGGTCTCTTTGATATTATCGAGAAATAGCTGATATTTAGGTTCCCATTCAAGGATCCAGCCCATTTTTTCCGAAGAAACGTCCATTAGAAAAGTGGGAAGTTCATTTAGCTTTGCCTGGAGATCCTGCTTCTCTGACTCCGAAAAGCTTGTACCGGTGACCTTTCTTATACCGTCCAGAATTTCCTCCATAAGGGATGAAATCCTGAGTCCATGGTTTATTTCTTCAAGCTCGTATCCGAGATCATTTCTGATTAGGGAAAGAATCACATACCTTCTGAAATTCCGCAGTGCTTCTCCTGACACATGATATTTATGTGCTACAAAAAGCTTCGTGAAATATCCCTTTAAAAGCTTATCAAGCCCTCTGTATTTTGCACCCACCTCAGGAGCATAAAGATTTACAGAGTCAATGTCAAAGACCTTGGTGAGATACTGTCTCTTTTCAAATTCCGGAAGATCTATCCGAAGTCCCTTTGTTTTACTTATGGTTATGATCTTTTTTAAAACCTTCGAACTTTCTATGGTCCTGAACACGGTTCCCTTGGAAAGAAAAAGCTTTCCGGCAAGGGCTTCCATGCTTATGTGATCCTTTTCAAATATCAGAGCCGCAAGAATATCATTGACCCGCTTCTCCGGCATGATCATGGTCTGCCGGTCCTCCGCGAGTTCCAGTATCAGTGCTCTGGCCTTTGAACTGAAGTCCTTTGCGACATAACCATGCTTTCCGACATTGACAATGCAGGCCCCATCCTCAAGTGAGTCATTGATATCCTTTATCTCGTTCTGAAGTGTTCTTAATGAGATATTGCTCTGAGCGGCAAGTCTCTCCGCATCAACTCCGCCTGAGTGGTTAAGAAGATATGAAATGATGTAAATCTGTCGGTTTGTCAATACCATAGGGTTCAGCTCCGCCCATTCCATTTTTTGCATTAAAAATTTGCAATTAATGGAATGGATTAATTATTTATAAACTTTTAATCTATATACAGTCAGTTGCAGATGTATGCGGAGCCCATTATCTGATTGAGGCATCCGCAAAGTATAAAAACATGATGTCTGCATCATACCATAAATTTCAGTAAGGAGGGCGTTAAATGAAGTTTCCTTCAAATTTTCTCTGGGGAGGAGCATTAGCCGCTAATCAGTGCGAGGGTGCCTGGGACGTGGACGGCAGAGGACTCAGCGTCCAGGACGTGCAGGCCTTTAAACCAAACGTTGATCAGAAGAATCTGAAAGCACATACTTCAGTTACATTGGAAGGACTTAAACAGGCTGCACTGGAAACAGATACAACCTACTATCCAAAGCGTCACGGCATAGATTTTTATCATCATTATGAAGAGGATCTGAACCTTTTTCAGGAGATGGGCTTTAAAATTTTGAGAGTATCCATCGCCTGGACCCGTCTCTATCCAACCGGTCGTGAGACAGAGGCCAATGCTAAGGGCGTGGAATTCTATCACAAGCTTTTCAGTGCCATGAAGGCACGAGGCATTGAACCCATGGTTACGCTCCATCATTACGAGATGCCTCTGGCACTTGCCTTTGAAGGTAACGGCTGGGTATCCAGGAATGTTATCGATATGTTCCTTAGATTCTGCGAGACCTGCTTCAGAGAATACGGTCAGTATGTAAAATACTGGATGGGATTTAATGAAATCGACAGCTGCGGAAGACACCCGTTTACCTCTGCGGGAATCATTCCGGAACTCAGTACAGAGGGTATGGACCAGGCCTGCTATCAGGCACTTCACCATCAGTTCGT
>JAILDF010000156.1 GCA_024689585.1 Oribacterium sp. | reverse complement strand
AGTCAGAAAAGATTTGTCATGAAGAACACAGGGGAGCTTGGAACTTCAACAGGGTTCAGTGAACCGAGCTCACTGTCAGAGGTTCTGGAGCAATATCTTAATGAGAACTATAAAGACATAGTAGAGAAGAAAGAGAAGCTTGAGACCATTGAAAGGTTTGAAGTTGATGACAAAGCTTTTGAGAGTGCCCTTGAGGCAGATGGCTACAGGGTTTCCGATGAAGAGACATACAACTACAATACTTCCGATGAAGAAGCATACGGTTATAATGTTTCCGATGAGGCAATGACAGAAGATGATCAGGTATCTTCTCATACTGAGAAAAAACAGAAAGTAAAGGTTACCTATCGATATATCAAGTTTGCTTTTTCGACAGCAGATCCATATACGGAACGTCTGGAGTATGCCGCACTTGAAAGCATAAGAGATAATTTTCCGAAGTATATGCTTACTATGGATTCGAAGACACAGGAGCATAACGATATAGTTCATCTCAATGCCATTGAAGCCTTAAAAAATGAGTATAAATTCTGATAGCAGAAAATAGAATAGTAGTATGAAAAGAAGGGGACCGGCGCGAGCCGGTCTCTTTTCTGTATATATGGACTTCTGACAGGGAAATGCCGGATTTTCATATGGATATTATGCGGATAAAATGTGGATAAAGGACTTTCGTATCAATCGAAAAACTTGATAGCGTATAAGCTATGAAATATAATGAGACAGTAATTGGAAAAAGTATCTGTGATATTGAAGAATGGGTATGGTTCCTGGCTTTAATACACAGTATTTTTTTAGTGAGCCGGATAGATCTGCATCAGTATGTAAGAGATAAACGTCGAAAAACATGCGTTTATAGAGTCGGATAGATGTGCATCGATGTGTCAGATATTAAGGCTCAAAAACAGTGTTAATAGATGAGGAGGAAATTATGAAAAAGAACAAATTAGTAAGGCTTGTAGCGGCAGCAGTGCTTGCCGGATCTGTACTTGTGGGCTGCGGAAGTTCAAAAACAGAGACAACTGAAGCTGCTACAGCAGCAGTAGTAACCGAGGCTTCGACAGAAGCTGTTGCCGAAACATCAGAAGAGAGGAAGACTTCAACAGAAGCAGCTACTGAGGTAGCAGCTGAAAGCACACAGGAAAAGAAAGCAAACGAAGAATCAAAGGAAGGAGAGGCCTCAGCTTCAGGCGAGACAGCCGAGACAGAAGCATTCGGAGACACCTCTGAAGGAGCAGTAAGAATTGGTTCTCTCAAGGGACCTACTACTATGGGGCTTGTAAATCTCATGAATGAGGTTGAGAACGGTGAAAAGAGCGGTTATCTCTTCGAGATGCAGACGCAGCCGGATGTTATCCTCGGTAAGCTTGTGAAGGGAGAACTTGATATCGCACTTATACCTGCAAACCTTGCAGCCATTGCTTACAACAAAACAGAGCAGGGAGTCAGTGTTATAGATATAAACACACTTGGTGTCCTTTACTGTATTACAGCAGATGACAGCATCAAGTCAGTTAAGGATCTTTCCGGAAAGACACTTCTTTCCACAGGCCAGGGTGCAACACCTGAGTATGCAATCAACTACCTTCTTGATAAAAATGAAGTAACAGACTGTACTCTTGAGTTCAAGTCTGAAGCAACTGAGATTGCAGCCCTCCTTCAGAATGACCCTAACCTAATCGCAGTTCTTCCTCAGCCCTTTGTGACTGTAGCGATTGCCCAGAATGATCAGCTTAAGGTTGCATTCTCCCTCACCGACGAATGGGATGCAGTTGCACCTGAGTCAAAGCTCCTTACCGGAGTTACCGTTGTTCGCAATGATTTCCTTGAGGCTAATGCTGATAAAGTGGAGACATTCATCGAAGATCACAAGTCAAGTACCGAAAAGGCCAATGCTGATATCGAAGGTACATCTGAGCTTGTGGCAAAATACGGAATCATTGCAAAGGCACCAATAGCAGCAAAGGCTATTCCTAATTGCAATATCGTTGCAATAACAGGTGAAGAAATGAAAAATGACCTTTCCGGATACCTTCAGGTTCTTTTTGATCAGAATCCCAAGTCCGTTGGAGGAAAGCTTCCGGGAGAGGATTTCTACAAAACAGCATAAGAAGGAACAGCCATTGAGATGTTAAAGAAATCTTTGATCGTGGTTTTCTGGCTTGTGATATGGCAGCTGGCAAGCCTTCTGATCCACAATAATATCATGCTTGCAGGCCCCGTTAACACAATCGTTGCCTTAAAACGAATGATTTTAACGGGGGAATATTGGCATTCAATAACTTTTTCGGCTGTAAGAATTATGGGTGGATTTTTTATCGGCTCGATCATAGGCATATTACTGGCGTGGCTGTCTTATAGGGAGAAGTATGTGGAGGATGTTCTGAAACCCTTCATCACTACATTGAAGGCTATTCCTGTTGCGAGTTTTGTTATCATTCTGCTCATCTGGGCAGGTAACAAAATTTTATCCCTTTATGTCAGCGCACTGGTGGTCGTTCCGCTTCTTTATCTGAATACTCTAAGCGGTCTTAAGTCAACGGACCCTAAGCTTTTGGAGATGGCAGAGGTCTTCAGGATGCCGATGCGAAGGAAGCTTCTATACATTTATCTGCCTTCTCTTTATCCTTTTTGGAACAGCAGTCTGCAGGCGGCCCTGGGTATGGCATGGAAAAGCGGTGTTGCGGCAGAGGTTATCGGACAGCCGCTGGGATCCGTTGGAAACGGTTTGTATCAGTCAAAAATATATCTTGAAACGGCAGATCTTTTTGCCTGGACCATAACCATCATACTGACGGCATTGATTCTTGAAAAACTGATGCTTGCTGTTCTTGGAAAATGTATTAAAACATAGTGCGATGGTGGTTATAGGTTAGAAATCGGAGAATAACAAATCACTACTCTATGAGTCATTTATATTTATCTGAGTGCCGGATATCAGAACTTAAAAGCAGTTACATATAGAAGAGTAATGTTTTATTTAATATGAATGTAGTTGTGATAGTGAGGTAAAAACTGTGCTTATTCAGTTCAGGGACATTACAAAAATTTATGACGGAAAGAAGATCCTGAACCGGGTGAATCTGTCAATCGATACAGCCTCGGATTCGAAGGATGTTCTTTTGAAAGGACCCTCCGGAATCGGTAAGACCACCCTGTTACGGATCATGGCAGGAATTGAGAATTCTGACAGCGGAAGTATCGAAATCACAATGGGAGAAGCAGCCGGTGGCGGAAAAAAACTCCGCATAGGTATGGTTTTCCAGGAAAACAGGCTTTTGGAGCAGTTTTCCGCAGTGGAAAATGTTACCTGCGTGGATTCCATGATCTCCCGGACAAGAGCAGTAGAGGAACTCAAAAAGGTTCTGGAAGAAGAGGCATTGGACAAACCCGTAAGAGAGCTGTCCGGTGGAATGCAGAGACGAGTCGCTATCGTAAGAGCTATGCTTCCTGCTTCGGATCTTCTTATTATGGATGAGCCACTGACAGGCCTTGATCCTGAAACCAGGGACAGAGTGATAAGGTATATCATGGAAAACAAAGGCAGAAGACCGCTTATCATGGCAAGCCATGATACGGAAGGACTTCCGAGGATGCGGGAACTGGCATTAGTGTAGAATTGGTGTATGGTCTCCCTGCATAATTGAAGATAATAGGATATGGAAGATGTTGAAATCGACATTTGCATAGAGTTGATTCTAAATACACATATGACAGGATTAAGAGGATATGGGAGCTTTTACTGTTATGGAGAGGAGAAAAATGTACGACATCGGACCTTATACAATAGAAGATAATCAGAAAAGAGAGGATAGGACAGAGCTCATCGACGGATACATATACAAAATGAAGTCCTATCTTCCTGTTTATGGAATCTACCTCAGGAATCTTTACGGCATGATCAATAAGGCTTGCAGTGAGGGTGAAGAGTACGGAAGACCCTTCATGTTTGTTGGTGTGAGGCTTGATAAGGATGATAAAACCGTCATAGTTCCCGATATTTGCGTTGTGAAGGATGAGGAACAGGTCGCCGGAGGGGAGTTTGTTGAAGGTGCTCCCAGAGTTACCATAGAGTTTTTGGGAAGTGATCTGGAAGATCGAAAAAGGGATCTCTATCTTAAGCTTTTGAAATATAAGGAAGCCGGAGTTCGGGAGTACTGGATCGTGGATGTGGAGCATAAGAATCTGATGATTTATGACTTTCAGGAGATAACACTTCCGAAATTCTACAGCTTTAACGATGAAGTGCCGGCAGAAAACATTATGACAGGACTAAAGCTGGACTTTAAAGAGCTTGAGGAAAAGGTAAAGAAATTTTATGAAGCAGCGGAATTTGCCAGGAAGGTAAAGGAGAAAAAGGCTGCCTGGAAAAATTTAAATTGAAGCTTTAGGGTTTTGACAAGAAGGAGATGGATAAAAAACATTTCCAAACGTCAAAACCCTTTTTTGGACTGAGTGAAATTAGTCATATGGTCGCGAAAAGAGAAAAAGGTGGAAAGAGTAAAATTATGATAGAAAAGAAAATAGAGAAGATGCTGAAATACAAGGGATTATTTGCTTAGATAATAATTATGGGGATAAAAATCCACATAATAGGGGAATCTAGGCGAAAAAATGTGGAAATCCGGAGATTTATTTCGTTTCAAGAAGAGTTTTTTCGAAAATCAACCAGAAAAACCGCATAAAACAAATGGATAAAAAGGGTAAAATTGTGGATAAAAAAATAAACAGAAAATAAAGAAAGTATAAACTCAACAGGGGAATGTGCTCTTTTATCATTAAATAATTAAGAGGGAAGAATTTGATATATCAAATTCTTCCCTCTTAAATAATTTTTAACCCTTCATGCACTGAATAGCTTCCTTGGCAAGAGGTGAACGGACGCTGGAACCGGAATCGAACTGGATGATGGCACAAAGAGGTGAACCCTTCATGTGTTCCGCAGCATAAACAAGACCATTGTTACGTTTATCAAGAGTAGGCACGTCAATCTGACTCGGGTCACCGGCGATAACAAGCTTTGTACCGATGCCGGCACGGGTGATGACATCGCGGATCATGGTGCGGGAAGCATTCTGTGCTTCATCGCAGATCATATAAGTATTCATAAGTGAGCGGCCGCGGATAAAGTTGAGACCGCAAACTTCGATGACACCGTCATCAAACATATCCTGCATCTGAGTCTGAACCTGCTGATGATCCTCCATATCCCGGCTGTTACCTGAAAGCAGCACTTCGATATTGTCGTAAAAGCTCTGGTAAAGATTGAAAAGCTTGTCGTTAAGATCACCCGGAAGATAACCTATATCCTCGAAGCTCTGGGCTGTAGGTCTGGATATCAGAAGCTTAATGTACTCGCTTTCACTTCGTCTCTGGGTCTGGTAGGTTCCGTCAAGTCCTGCGGCAAGAGAAAGGAAGGTTTTGGCACAGCCTGCAGGTCCCAAAAGAATAACAAGAGGAATCTCCTCAGCCGGAGCTGTAAGAGCCCACATTGCGTACTTCTGCATAGCATTTTTGGGCTTAATGCCTCCGAAGAGAGTTTGTTCTTTAATAAGATTAAGCTTTCCGTTACGGAAAACCGAAAGTGCCGATTGTTTTCCTGCGTGAAGAGTTACGAATTCATTGGCAAGAAGAGTATCCGAAATGTCCTCGGGAAGGATCAGAGATTTGTCGGCATATAAAGAGTTAATGTACTCGGTTGGTACATCCAGATCGATATGACCGGTGTAGCCGCTGGTTTTGATAATGCTGTTCTTATAGCCTTCCACCTTTACTCCGCAGATGGTGGCATTGATACGCATGGAAATATCATTGGTAACAAGGATGACCGGAGTGCGCTTAGAGTTTCGCATGATGTGAATGCAGCTGGAAATGATACGGTTATCGGGAACCTCCAGTGAAAAGCCTTCCGGAAGGTATTCGCTCTTGACTCCGTCCGGCTCGATAGACAGCTTTCCGCCGTTAGGAAGCTTGATACCCTTCAAAAGATCACCCTGCATACGAAGTTCGTCCAGAATCCTGCAGCATTCGCGGGCATTGTAACCGACTTCTCCGCCGACGGTCTTCTTTTTGTCAAGCTCCTGAAGAGTTGTCCCGCAAAGAATCACGTGGTTGTCCGCAAATCCGTCCACCATGGAGTGAGGATTCTCGAGCAAAATGTTCGTGTCCAGTAAAAACTTCTTGATCATATGTCACCTCCGATATCTACTATATCTTGGGATTTGTATTACCTATATTATACAACTTATTGTGTCTGATTTATAGAATATTTATAAATTTCAGTTTACGATTTTAATTGTTTCTTTAAAAGTTCATTGACCGGAAACGTCTCAGGTGTTACGTTCATGAAGTAGCTATCAGAAGCATGGAAGCAGCCGGAATAAGCGAGGCATTATGAAAGAAAACAAGCTCTATACATTAGTAACAGCAAACACGGTAACAGTATTTTGGTATAAGCCACTGGATGCAGCAGATTTTGTCAGATATAAAGTGTATCTGGATGGAGATCTTCGCGGGGAAACGGACAAGACACATTTCACGGTAGATAAGCTTAAACCCAATCATAAATACAAGATAAAGGTTGAATATGTTACAGATAAAAAACAGGGTAAATATCAAAAAATAGATAAGGTAAGCTTTGTAACCAATAAGGAAAAGAAGATCATCAATGTAACTAAAGCTCCCTTCAATGCTGTCGGTGACGGTGAGACCATGAATACCAAAGCACTTCAGATGGCCATTGATGCAGCAGACGAAAAGGCCCAGATATATATACCCGAGGGTGTATATATTACCGGCGCATTACATCTTCACAGCAATATGGAGATATATCTTGAAAAGGGAGCAGTGATAAGGGGGACTGATAACCCAAGGGATTATCTTCCGAAGATCCCCAGCAGATTCGAGGGTATCGAAATGCTCTGTTACTCAAGCCTTATAAACATGGGAACCATGGATCACAGCTCAGATACAAATTGTGAAAATGTACTGATATTCGGTGAAGGCACTATAGAGAGCGGCGGAAAAGCCCTTGCGGAAAATGTTATTAATGAAGAGAAGAAAAGTCTGGATCTGGAAAATGTAAATCTGGACGAATATGAGAAAGCAGAAACATTGCCGGGAAGAGCAAGACCCAGGCTTATAAACATTTCCAATTCGAAAAATGTCAGAATTTCAGGGCTTAAGTTAAAGAACGGAGCTTCCTGGAATGTTCATATGATCTACAGTGAGAATGTTGTAACCGATAACTGTGAATTCTATTCAAAGGATGTCTGGAACGGTGACGGCTGGGATCCGGATTCAAGCCGAGACTCTGTGATTTTTGGCTGCAGGTTTTATACCGGAGATGATGCCATAGCCATTAAATCCGGAAAAAATCCCGAAGGAAATATCATAAATATTCCAACAAGAAATATCAGCATTTTTGACTGCGTAAGTGAATTTGGACATGGCATCATCATCGGATCGGAAATGTCCGGCGGAATAGAAAATATCGAAATCTGGGATTGTGATATCACTAACAGCTCAAGTGGCTTTGAAATAAAGACAACAAGAAAAAGAGGAGGCTATGTAAAGAATATCAGTGTAAGAGATTCGGGCTTTTCACGGATTCTTATCCATGGTGTCGGATATAACGATGACGGTGAACCTGCAGCTTCTGATCCGAAAATAAGTGACTGTCATTTTAATAATGTAAACATTATCGGCAAGTATCTCGATGAAGACGATAAGAGGATAGGCTGTAATGCAATAGAAATCGAAGGATTCAGTGATATGAAGGGAGTAATGAGTGACATATATTTTGATAACATTAGCATCTTTAATGACTCAGGTATATCACTTAAGAATACAAGCAATATCCACATGAATAACATAAACACTGAAATGGGCTGAAATTGTTAAAAATTAGATTAATGATAGTGACATTAAAAACGAATAGTGTATAATAATACGCGGGTATATATGGCAGTATAAACCCGCAATGGATTACTGGCACTAAACTAAGAGAAAGAGGTAGAAACAGAAATGGCAAAGATTGATTTAACAAAGTATGGCATTACCGGCACAACAGAAATTGTGTATAACCCATCTTATGAGGATCTCTACAAGGAAGAGAAAAAGGAAGGCCTCGAGGGATATGAGGTAGGACATGATACAGAGCTCGGCGCTGTAGATGTTTTCACAGGTATCTATACAGGACGTTCACCTAAAGATAAGTACATCGTAATGGATCAGAACTCAAAGGATACTGTATGGTGGACAACTGATGAGTATAAGAATGATAACCACCCGATGACAGAAGATACATGGGCTATCGTTAAGGATCTTGCAAAGAAGGAGCTTTCAAACAAGAGACTCTTTGTAGTTGATGCATTCTGCGGAGCTAACAAAGATTCACGTATGGCAGTACGTTTCATCATGGAAGTTGCATGGCAGGCACATTTCGTAAAGAACATGTTCATCGCTCCTACAGCTGAGGAAGAGGCATCATTCGAGCCTGACTTCATCGTTTACACAGCTTCAAAGGCTAAGGTTGAGAACTTCAAGGAGCTTGGTCTTAATTCAGAGACCTGCGTAGCTTTCAATGTTTCCAGCAAGGAGCAGGTAATCCTCAACACATGGTACGGCGGAGAGATGAAGAAGGGTATGTTCTCAATGATGAACTACTTCCTTCCTCTTAAGGGAATGGCTTCAATGCACTGCTCAGCCAACACAGATATGAACGGTGAGCACACAGCTATTTTCTTCGGTCTTTCAGGAACAGGTAAGACAACACTTTCAACAGATCCTAAGAGACTTCTCATTGGTGATGATGAGCACGGCTGGGATGACAACGGTGTATTTAACCTTGAGGGCGGATGCTATGCTAAGGTTATCAACCTTGATGCAGAGGCTGAGCCTGATATCTATAATGCTATCAAGAGAAATGCTCTTCTTGAGAACGTAACAGTTTCCGAAGACGGAAAGCTTGATTTCGCAGATAAGAGCGTTACTGAGAATACACGTGTTTCATATCCTATCGATTTCATCGAGAAGAATGTTAAGAAGGTAAATCCTGTATCTGCAGGTCCTCAGGCTGATAATGTTATCTTCCTTTCAGCAGATGCTTTCGGAGTACTTCCTCCTGTATCTATCCTTACACCGGAGCAGACACAGTACTACTTCCTTTCAGGTTTCACAGCTAAGCTTGCAGGAACAGAGCGTGGTATCACAGAGCCTACTCCTACATTTTCAGCTTGCTTCGGACAGGCATTCCTTGAGCTTCATCCTACAAAATATGCTCAGGAGCTCGTTAAGAAGATGGAGAAGTCCGGTGCAAAGGCATATCTTGTAAACACAGGATGGAACGGAACAGGAAAGAGAATCTCTATCAAGGATACACGTGGAATCATTGATGCTATCCTTAACGGTGATGTTCTCAAGGCTCCTACAAATAAGATTCCTTACTTTGATTTCGAGGTTCCTACAGAGCTTCCGGGTGTTGATACAGGTATCCTTGATCCTCGTGATACATATGCTGATGCTTCTGAGTGGGAAGCAAAGGCAAAGGATCTTGCAGAGAGATTCCAGAAGAACTTTGTAAAGTATCAGGGCAATGAGGCCGGTAAGGCACTTGTTAAGGCAGGTCCTCAGCTTTGATTCTCTGATGAGAATAATAAATAAATGATTTTTGAGAGGTGAGTGCAGTAAGCATTCACCTCTTTTTTTACGAAAAGGCTGTCACGAAGAAGGCTTATTCCCCGTTTCCAGGTAAAAAGGGTTGTTGCCCGGAAATCTAAAAAAGTGATAAAATAGTTAAAAATAATGAACGTGATTTATGGTTGTATTTGCATATTAAAAAAGTTTGTGATTCAACCGTATTATGAGGGGGATGTATGTCTGAAGTTGTTGAAGAAAAGAAAAAAAGAGTCAGTATAAAGGAGAAACTGGCAAATCCCAATACCGGATTTGAATATGCTTTATCATTGATATCGGGAAAATTTAAAATGCCGATTCTGTATACATTGTCTGTTTATCCCACAGTAAGGTTTAATGAGCTACAGAGGTATATACATGACATATCCTATAAAACATTAAGCAGAAATCTGAAAGAGCTTGAATCTGCCGGACTTATAAACCGAAAGGAGTATGCTCAGATACCGCCAAAGGTAGAGTACTCACTGACAAAGGATGGCCAGTCAATGATCGTGATACTGGACGAATTCTCAGCCTGGGGCGAGAACCACATGATGAAGCAGAAGAACAAGACAACATAAAACGGAATATACAATATTTTGCTTTATGTTGTTTTCACAGTTATAAATACAGAAGGGAATAGTAAGAGTATCAAAGATTAAAAGCCTGTCAGTGCATGTGTGCCATGCCGGCAGGCTTTTTAATCGTAGAATGAATATTGAAGCTTTTCAGTTAGGATCTATTCAGTTTTTCATGGCATCGCGTATAGCTCTGAGAAGATCACTGTACTCCTCATATGCTGGAAGCTCCGGGTGATCGGCTTTGATCTTTTCAGTGCTTCTGAAAAGGAATCCGGCCTTTGATGCCTGGATCATACCGAGGTCATTAAAACTGTCACCGGAAGCTATGGTATCGTAGCCTATGGACTGAAGGGCCTTTACTGTCGTGAGTTTGGACTTTTCACATCGCATCTTAAAATCGGTGATCTCTCCGTTAGGAGCAACCTCAAGAGTATTGCAGAAGAGAGTCGGATTGCCAAGTTTCTTCATAAGCGGAGAAGCGAACTGCTCAAAGGTATCGGAGATAAGTATCACCTGTGAGAAGGAACGAAGCTCATCCAGGAAATCCTTTGCGCCCGGAAGCGGATCGATGGTTGCTATAACATCCTGGATTTCCTTAAGTCCCAGACCGTGTTCTTTTAGGATACCAAGTCTCCATCTCATAAGCTTGTCATAATCAGGTTCATCCCTGGTGGTTCTTTTCAACTCAGGAATTCCGCTGGCTTCTGAAAAAGCGATCCAGATTTCAGGTACAAGTACTCCTTCAACGTCTAAACAGGTGATATACATAATGCCTCCCTCGTGTTATATATAATAAAATTTAGCAACATAATAAGATTAGCCGGTCAGATGTGCATCTGTGTGTCATCTATTAAGGCTCCAAAAACAGCCTTAATAGATGAGAGAATAATATTTATTCATCCGGCTTTATTCATAAACTTCTAAGAAAATAAGGGGATCAATTGCTCATGGTTTTTGATCGCCTGATCTCAGGCAGCTTACTGTCGATCCATTTATAGATATCATCATGAACCTCTTCTTTATTGGTTTCCCAGATCATCTCGTGCCGCTTCCTTGGATATATCCGTAAAGATACATCATGACCGGTGGCATGAAGCCAGGCGTAAACTGAAGCCGGACCTCTTCCGTATTCACCTACAGGATCGGCTCCGCCTGAGAAAATGTAGATAGGTATCAAAGGGACACTCGAAGCCCACTTGTCTTCTCTTACGGAAATAATGCCTTTGACCATTTCATAGTAGGCACCTATAGTGAAGCGGACCGAAAGAGGATCTGCAGCGTGCTG
>JAILDF010000120.1 GCA_024689585.1 Oribacterium sp. | reverse complement strand
GGCTACCAGAGTCGGCAAGGATACAACATTATCCCAGATCATAAATATGGTATCGGATGCGGCGGCAACAAAGGCACCTATTGCGAGAATTGCGGATCAGGTTGCGTCAGTATTTGTGCCATTTGTCATCATCGTTTCGGTACTTACTTTATTTATCTGGCTGTTCATGGGTAAAGGCGTTGAGTTCTCCATTCCGAGGGCGGTTGCTGTTCTGGTTATTTCCTGCCCCTGTGCTTTGGGACTTGCAACACCGGTTGCCATCATGGTTGGTAACGGAATGGGAGCCAAAAACGGTATCCTATATAAAACCGCTGCATCCCAGGAGCAGTCCGGACGTATCGAGATAGTTGCTCTTGATAAAACCGGTACCATAACTAAGGGTGAGCCGGTTGTTACGGATATAATACCTGAGGAGGGTGTTACACAAGAAGAACTGATCAGGCTGGCAGCCTCCCTCGAGCAGAAATCTGAGCATCCTTTGGCGAAGGCGGTTATGATTTATGCCGATGAAAACCGGATTCCTGTTTCTGAGGTCAGTGACTTCAGAGCATTACCCGGAAACGGTATAACAGCTAAGCTTGAAGGTCATGAAATATTCGGCGGTTCCGGTAAGTTTATGATGGAAAAATTCGGAGCATCCGATACCATCGGTCGAAAATCGGATGAGCTTGCGGAAATGGGAAAGACACCGCTGTTCTTCTCTGATGACGAAAAGATTCTTGGAATGATCGCTGTCTCTGATACAATAAAAGAGGATTCTGCCAAAGCCATAAAGGAGCTTAAGGGTATGGGCATCGAGGTCTATATGATCACCGGTGACAATGAAAAAACCGCGAAAGCAATCGCTGATCAGGCAGGAGTCGACCACGTGATAGCAGGGGTTCTGCCGGACGGTAAGGAAGCGGTTATAAGAGAACTTCAGAAGAAGGGCAAAGTTGCCATGGTTGGTGACGGTATCAATGATGCGCCTGCATTAACAAGAGCTGATCTCGGTATAGCCATAGGGGCCGGAGCTGATGTAGCCATTGACGCTGCCGACGTTGTTATCATGAAGTCAAAGCTTACGGATGTGGCAGCCGCCATAAGACTTGGCAGGGCCACCATAAGGAATATCCATGAAAATCTATTCTGGGCATTCTTTTACAATGTTATCTGCATACCTCTTGCGGCCGGCTTTTACTCAGCGCTTTTCGGATGGAATTTCGAAATGAATCCCATGGTGGGAGCGGCGGCCATGAGCATTTCCAGCTTCACGGTATGTATGAATGCCCTGAGACTGAATCTTTTCGATGTTTTTGATGCATCAAAGGATAAAAAAATAAAAAGGAAAACTACAGCGACCGCGGAAAAGGAAGCTGAGTTAAATACAAATGAGGAAACAAAAAAGGAGAATGAAATCATGACAGAAACAGTTAATATCAAGGGAATGATGTGCGGACATTGCGAGGCAACAGTTAAGAAGGCTCTGGAGGCTCTTGACGGAGTTACATCAGCAACAGTTTCTCACGACAGCGGAACAGCAGTTATCGAGCTTTCAAAGGACGTTGATGATGCAGCAATCAAAAAGGCTGTAGAAGATCACGATTTCGAGTTCGTTTCCATCGTAAAGTAAGGTGAATGACATGCCCGCTTGTTGTGACGGAGAGAATGTAAGACACAAGAACAGAACACCTGAGCAGATCAAAGCATTGACAACGAGACTTAACCGTATAGAAGGTCAGATCTGCGGTATAAAAAAGATGATCGAGGACAACAGGTACTGCCCCGATATCCTTATCCAGGTGAGTTCAGTCCAGGCTTCTCTCAATTCCTTTAACAAAGAACTTTTGAGTTCCCATATCAAGTCCTGCGTTGTGGAGGATATTAAAGAAGGTAAAGAAGAAGCAGTTGATGAGCTGTGTGAGCTTCTGAAGAAAACCATGAAATAACAATACCATATAACTTCCGGAGGTTTTATTCTTCGGAAGTATTTTTTTTACGGAATTTCGACGACCCATCGGGGACGGTTCTCACCGGAGAGAACCGTCCCCGATGGCTCTTTAAATCCATTCTTTTGGTTCTTCAATTGTTCACAATGAATACACATTTGCCAGATATAATCAACAATCATTAAAACCCATAGTTTTATAGATATATAGACAAAGTAGCAGAAAGGACATTTTATGATAAATATCTTTAATGTTTTCAAAGGCAGGAAGGCTCAGTCTCAGCTGAATCTTGCAAATGAAAACTATTCCGGGAACAATAATCGAAATGACAACGGATTTGATAATTTCAATGATTTTTTCAATCAGTTCAATAAAAATAACCAGAATGGAGGAAACAGCTACAAACCCCGCAACAGGAAGCCGCTGATTTTCTATTACTTCGTGGCTTTGGTGATTATTCTTTTACTGAACACCTTTGTTTTTCCGTCCATTATGACCCGTTCGGTTAAGGACACGACCTATACCGAATTTATAAATGCCGTTAACAACAACGCAATAACGGATGTTAAATTCACCGACGACACTATTTATTATGTTGCCAATGTAAACGGCCAGGCACTTACCTGCCGCACGGGACGAATCAAGAACGAGTACACAGAAGCCTCTGTGCTGGACATTCTTTACAACCAGAATGTTAATTTTATCGAGGAGATACCTGTTGAGACAAGTCCCATAATCAGCTTCCTTTTAAGCTGGATATTCCCTATCCTTATTTTCTGGGCACTTGGAAACTGGCTTTCCAGAAAAATGGCCTCAAGCATGGGTTCCATGGGAGGCGGCGGAATGTTCGGAGGCTTCGGAAAGTCCAATGCCAGAGAATATGAAGCTAATGGCGACAATAAGGTAACATTTAAGGATGTTGCAGGTGAGGATGAAGCCAAGGAGCTTCTCAGCGAGATGGTGGATTACCTTAAGGAGCCTGACAAGTATACCGAGATCGGTGCGCATATTCCGAAGGGTGCCCTCCTTGTAGGTCCTCCGGGAACAGGTAAGACCCTTCTTGCCAAGGCTGTGGCCGGTGAGGCTAATGTTCCTTTCTTCTCGATTTCAGGTTCCGAATTTGTTGAGATGTTCGTAGGTATGGGTGCAGCCAAGGTAAGAGACCTTTTTGACCAGGCAAAGAAAAAAGCACCTTGTATCATATTTATCGATGAGATCGATGCCATAGGTAAAAAGAGAGGCGGCGGAGCTCTGGGCGGTAATGATGAGCGTGAGCAGACATTGAACCAGCTTCTTACTGAGATGGATGGTTTCGACTCTTCAAAGGCCATCATTATTCTGGCGGCAACAAACCAGCCGGATTCTCTCGATCCCGCACTTCTGAGACCGGGCCGTTTTGACAGACGTGTACCTGTTGAGCTTCCTGATTTTCAGGGAAGAGTTGATATCCTGAAGGTTCATGCAAGGGATATCAAGATGGCAGAAAATGTTAATCTCGAAGCCATCGCAAAGGCAGCGGCAGGTGCCAGCGGTGCAGAGCTTGCCAACATTATCAACGAATCTGCACTAAGGGCTGTAAGAGCCGGACGTGAGAGAGTTATCCAGTCAGACCTCGAAGAGTCCATAGAAGTTGTTATAGCCGGTTACCAGAAGAAAAATAAGGTAATGACGGATAAGGAAAAGCTTATCGTTTCATATCATGAGGTTGGACATGCTCTTGTGGCAGCTCTTCAGAAGAACAGCGCACCGGTGCAGAAGATAACCATTATCCCGAGAACTTCAGGAGCTCTTGGTTATACCATGCAGGTTGAGGAAGAGGGTAATCATTACCTTTATTCAAAGGAAGAGCTTGAGAACAAGATTGCGACCCTTACAGGCGGAAGATGTGCTGAGGAGCTGATCTTCCATACCTGCACCACAGGTGCGAGCAATGATATCGAGCAGGCTACCAAGTATGCCCGTGCAATGATCACTCGCTACGGTATGTCTGACGAGATCGGTATGGTTGCCATGGAGCAGCTTCAGAATCAGTATCTCGGTGGGGACGCGTCACTTACCTGTTCGCCTGAGACCCAGACCAGGATTGATAAGATGACTGTTGATCTTGTAAAGGCACAGCATGACAAGGCTATGCAGCTTCTTAAGGACAATATCAACAAGCTCCATGAGATCACAAAGTTCCTTTACGAAAAGGAGACTATTACAGGAGCTGAGTTCATGGAGATACTTAACCGAAAGGAAGTTGATCCTTCGGTTGTGGCTCCGACAAACTAAATATAACGCAAGCTTTTGTTAATTATATATCAAAAGCTTGCGTTTTTTTATTAGTACAATGGTGATTTTGTATAGTAAATTTTTTACTTCGTCTATATAATTAACTCATGTTTGTTGAGGATAACCCGACAAGGGTATCCTTCAGTCGTTTCAAATTTTCAGGAAGTAACTACATGACAAAGGGCGGATGCCCGATTATTAGGGAGTAATTATGCGTGATCTTGATTATTTAAAACTTTTGGCAAAACAGTTTCCCACTGCTACTGCGGCAGGTGCGGAGATCATCAACCTGCGTGCTATCTGTGCTTTGCCGAAGGGCACAGAGTATTTCTTCTCTGACCTTCATGGAGAGAGCGAGGCATTTATCTACCTTATGCGTTCCGCTTCCGGTATCGTAAGAGATAAGATTGATGAGACCTTCGGAAATCTTCTTCCGGAAGAAGAGCAGCTTGAGCTTGCAAATCTTATTTACTATCCGAGAGACATTCTTTCAAGTCCTAAACATAAAGAAAAGGATACTCCTGAGTGGAACCGCATAACTATAAACAGGCTTATAAACATTTGCCGCGTGGTTTCATCAAAGTTCACCCGTTCAAAGGTTCGTAAGAAGATGCCCCAGAGCTATGCATATGCCATCGATGAGCTTTTGCATATCGACAATCATGATGAAGATAAAAAGGATTACCTCCGCGAGATCATGAATGCCATAATCGACACCGGCATGGGGGATGATTTCATTATCGCTCTTTGCGAGCTCATACAGAATCTCGTTATCGATAACCTCCATATAATCGGTGATGTTTTCGACAGAGGTCCTCACGCTGACCGTATCATGGAGGAGCTTATGAGCTTCCACGATGTGGATATCCAGTGGGGCAATCATGATGCTGACTGGATGGGGGCTGTCTGCGGTAATCCTGCATGTATCGCCAACGTTCTCCGTATCGCCACCTCCTACAATTCCTTTGATGTACTTGAGGACGGTTACGGTATAAACCTGAGACCGCTTTCCATGTATGCGGAGGAGGTTTACGGGGATGATCCATGTGAATGCTTCCAGCCACATCTTCTGGATTCCAATGTTTCCGACTCGGTTTCACCGGCTCTCGCTGCAAAGATGTGTAAAGCCATATCCATTATCATGCTCAAGGAGGAAGGTCTTCTTATAAAGAGACATCCGGAATACCATCTGGAGCACAGACTTCTTCTGGAGAGGGTGGACTATGCAAAGGGAACCGTAAACATTGACGGAAAGGTTTATCCGTTAAAGGACAAGAATTTCCCGACCATTGATCCTAAGAATCCTTATAAGCTCACAGAAAGAGAAGAGACCTTGATGAAGACGCTTATCTACAGCTTTACTCATTCCCAGCTTCTTCAGAAACACATTCGTTTCTTCTTTACAAACGGATCAATGTATAAGGTTGTAAATAACAACATCCTTTACCACGGCTGCATACCTATGGAAAAGGACGGCAGCTTTACAAAGATAAAGACACCTGACGGTACATTTTCCGGAAAGGCGCTTCTTGATTACTTTAATGACAAGGCTATCGATGCTTATTTCCTTAACGGAGAAAACGATCCTCAGGGTAAGCTCTATGCAACAGATTTTTTCTGGTATATGTGGTGCGGTCCCAATTCACCTCTTTTCGGAAAAGACAAGATAACAACCTTTGAGCACTGTTTTATAGAAGACCCTGTGACTCACAAGGAAAAATTCAATATATATTATGACTTTGCAAAGGAAGAGAAGTACGTAGACAAGATCTTCGAGGAATTTGGTGTGGATGCCTCCGTCGGACATATCGTAAACGGACATGTTCCTGTCAAGACAAAGCTTGGTGAGTCACCTATCAAGGCAAACGGTAAGCTGTTTATCATTGATGGTGGCATCTCAAAGGCTTATCACTCGAGAACAGGTATAGCCGGCTACACACTTATCTTTAATTCCCGTCATCTGGCTCTGGCTAAGCATAAGGGCTTCCAGAAGGGCGCCGAGAATACACCTGAGATCCAGATCGTGGAACAGATGAAAACAAGAGTAAGAGTAGGCGCTACCGACAACGGCAGAGAGCTTAAGAGGCAGATTTCCGATCTTGAAGAGCTTCTTGCAGCTTACAGAAACGGTGACATACTTGAACAGGGAGAAGTCATCCCAAGGAGACATTGATATTAATTAATATCGGATTTTCAAAAAGGTTCAACCCCGGCACGGACTTGCCGGAGTTGAACCTTTTTTGTTAGAAGCCCCATTACAGATTTGCTGACAAAGAAATTGTTATACAAGATGATTTAATGGAAAAGGATGTGCTACAATATAAACAAAAGTTTGAGGCTGCATCAACGAAAAACAGGGTGGTGTAAAGAATACTTTTCACAATTATTTGTGCCGTCAGACAAATGCGACGGAATGGAGATTTTTATGAAAAAAATATCGGCAACACAAAAAACGATAAATGAACTAAAAAAGTATTTATTGTCTGATGAGGCAAAAATAGGAGACAAGCTGGCTACGGAAAAGGAAGTCTGTGAAAAGCTGTCTGTCGGCAGAGGTACAGTAAGAGAGGCTTTCAGAAATCTGGAAGCGGAAGGCTACATTTCCATAAATCCCGGTAAGGGTGCGTTTATAGTAAAAAAATCCCAGAATAATGAGGATGCCCTTGCAAGCTGGTTCACCAGGAACAGAGGTCGTATCCAGGATTATGTGGAGTTCAGAAATATCCTTGAACCTGCGGCGGCAAGAATGGCGGCAGAAAGGGCTTCTGACAAGGATCTCAAGGCTCTTGAAAAGATTCATAATGATTTCATCGAATATGCGGCTGTTATGGATAACGAAAAGCTGGCACTTCTTGATGAAGAATTCCACACCAGGATAATGAAGATGACCGGCAATGAAGTCATGGAAATGATCAATCAGAGTGTGAGTAAAAGGATAATGAATTTCCGTTTCCGGACCTTTAAAATAAAACACAATGTTGAGAATGGGATTAAGGCACACGATAAAATCCTGAGGGCTCTTATGGACAGGGATCCGGACGTGGCTGAGGTATATATGAAGCGGCATATCGAACTTATCGATGAGGATATGGAACGCATAATTGTGATGTAACATAGAGCCATTAGTATTGACTTTCAGCGGCTAAGTCATAAAATAGTTAGGTAGGAAAAACCAAGTATTCGAAACAGAGTTTAAATGATGAAGGTACTTGGTTTTGGTTAAAATACCAGGAGGAAAAACATGAAATTTTTTATTGACACCGCAAATGTAGATGAGATTCGTCAGGCTAACGACATGGGCATCATTGCCGGCGTAACAACCAATCCTTCTCTTATCGCAAAAGAGGGACGTGATTACATGGCTACATTGAAGGAGATCACAGAGATCGTTGATGGTCCTATTTCAGGCGAGGTTAAGGCAAGCACAACTACAGCTGAAGGGATGATCGCAGAGGGCAGAGAGATTGCCAAGATGCACAAGAACATGGTTGTTAAGATCCCCATGACTCCGGAAGGTCTTAAGGCTGTTAAGGTTCTTTCAAGTGAAGGCATCCACACCAATGTAACTCTTATTTTCACAGCTACACAGGCACTCCTTGCTGCAAGAGCAGGTGCTACTTATGTTTCTCCTTTCCTTGGACGTCTTGATGATATTTCTACAGACGGAATCACTCTTATCCAGGATATCGAGGATATCTTCCAGATGTATCCGGATATCGAGACAGAGGTTATCTGCGCATCTGTTCGTCATCCTATGCATATTATCGATTGTGCTAAGACAGGTGCTGATATTGCTACAGTTCCTTTCAAGGTTCTTATGCAGATGACTCAGCATCCTCTTACAGACATCGGTATCGACAAGTTCGTAAAGGACTACGAGGCTGTATTCGGAAAATAATCCAAGTGTTATTAAATCCCCTGAGATTACATCTCAGGGGATTTTTCGTTAGGAAAATACTTTTTGTTTCCGGTATTTCTGGATTTCGTTGAAGTTTAGTTCTTTTACGAAGGGGGCACGGTAATCGGAGGCGCCGGGGCCGTAGTTTTTGTATTCGCAGAAGCTTACGGTGGATTCGGCGTCTTTTTTGTTCCAGTTGTGGAAGCCGGCGGGATGGATATGGCTTCCAAGGTAGGAATTCCGGATCAGTACATTTGCAAAGTTTCGCCAGGGGCGGCCCAGATAGCAGCTGTGCTCAGGGCAATCTGACTCAAAACGGCAGTTGTCGAAGATATATCCGTAGTCCTGACCTTCAGGAGTGGAAGCGGCGGTAGCATAGCTTTTGGCCTCCCGGGATTCATCACTTTCTATAAGTTTCTTTAATTCTTCGTATTTCTCATTACTTAATCCGGTTCGGGCTGCCTCCATAAGCTTTACTTCGGAAAAGCTGCCGGACATCTTGATATCATTCTTTAACAGATATTTATATATAAGAAGAGGAGTCCTGTTCTTTTGAAAGATATAGCAGTTGTCAAAATATGCTGTGGCCGAACCGAAAATAAAATCTATATCCCCTTCTATATATGAGCTTGTATAATATTGTCTTCCGTTTATTCTTTCGGCAAACTGTTTTGGACCGATAAAGCCGTTTTTTTCTATTTCCTTAGGCGGAAGTGGTCCTGTGAAGAGCGTGTCCTGCCAGCCCAGCAGCCGTATGTTGTTGCAGCTGATTCCTTCGCCTTCTGCGTAAAGAGCTATTGCCTGACCGATATCGGGACCGGCTCCGGCAGAATTTTCGACGGTAAGGTTTTTGAGACTTACATTCTCGGCATCTATAAACATGGTATAAGAACGGAAGGTTCCCAGTTTTCCAATGTCTTCGGCGGGCATATTGCCATACAGACCATAGGTGATGACGGTTTTGTCGGATGAGATATATCGATTTGGATGTAAATTGCCATCCGTATCCGCGAAGCTGTATTCAAAACCTTCTGCCTTTATATATTCTCTGAAATCTGTATTGCATCCTGTCAATGTAAGTCCCGGAGTCTTTATTTCAACTCTTTCATTATATATTCCTTCTTCTATTAATATAGTGTCGCCGGATTTGGCATTGTTTACAGCTTCCTGGATGGAAGTGTAATCGCACTTTCCTGTTTTGGATACCGTGATCATGGTATTTTCCTCCATTGTGGATCTATATGGTTTGCTCTTATCAGAAATCCGATGGTTTATTCCGGGATAAGTAATTCCCGGGTTGATGTTATTGTTTACGGAAATATCAAAGAACTGACAACTATCAATATTATATGATGAATAAACATATACATGAATATAAAATCGGATACTTTTATACTATCGAATACTATAAGGTGAAAAAATAGCGCTTGGAGTTATGATTATTTTAAGGATAATGACTGATTTGATAGAAAAATAACAAAGATTGTAACTATTGACGATGTAAAACGCTTACAAAATTTATCAATATATCGATATCGACGAGAGAAAAAATTGATCATGTGCAAAAAATTACATAAAATATGGAGAATAATTATCTAAAAGGATATCGCAGAGACCTAAAAACCCTAAAAAAGTATCTCGAAAAGGCAAAAAATATATATTAATAGTATCAGATAAGATAATTATGAGCAAATTGGGTCAGTAATTGTAAGATTTAAAGCAAAGTGGCTGATATAATCATAAATGTCAGTAAGAAATGAATAAGTGATCAGAAATGATCCTTGAAAAGAGGAAGTATGGATTTTCAAATAGCAGCCGTTTTTAAACGGAGTATAACAATAGAATTATTGAATGATACGATCTGCTATGCTCCTTCGGGATACAGCATTTTGATAAACGGAGAGGAAAAGTTAAAGTCCGATCTTAATGTTGTGACGGTTGACGGATTAAAGCCCGATACGGAATACACCATCACTCTTCTGACGGAAAACGGCAGGACGGATAAAACCTTCAGAACAGAATATGAGTCTGTTCTTCTGGATGTCAGAGAATTCGGAGCATCAGGAGAAGGGGAACAGGATGACACGGGGTTTATACAGGCGGCTATAAACAGCTGTCCTGAGGACGGTACGGTTTATCTTTCCAAAGGAATATATCTTTCGAGGCCGCTCTTCCTTAAAAGCCATATGACCTTATGGATAGATGATGAGGCGGTTCTGATAGGGGATCCGGACAGAAAACATTATCCTTTATTACCGGGGCTTACACCTACTACGGATGAGAAAGATGAGTACAATCTTTCAAGCTGGGAAGGCAATCCCGAAACAAGCTTCGCATCGCTTATCACAGCAGTTAATGCCGAAGAAATCGAAATTGTCGGAAAAGGAATCATCGATGGCAACGGAGATAAGGGCGACTGGTGGAAGGAGCCCAAGAAGAAAAGGATAGCCTGGAGGCCCAATACCGTTTTTCTGAATCATTGCAGAGCCGTAAGGATGCAATCGGTAACAGTGAGGAATTCTCCCTGCTGGACCATCCATCCCTACTATACAGATGATATAGCTCTTTACAACTTAAGTATCTGGAATCCATCGGATTCACCCAATACAGACGGGTTTGATCCTGAAAGCTGTGACGGGGTTATGATCCTGGGAACAAGGATTTCTGTCGGAGATGACTGCATCGCCATAAAATCAGGCAAATATTACATGAGTGATAAACATCATAAGCCTGCAGATCATTTCGTGGTCAGAAACTCATTTCTTGAAAGGGGTCACGGAAGCGTAACCGTTGGTTCCGAAGCAGCAGCAGGTGCACAGAATGTAGAAGTTTCCAGATGTATATTCAGGGAAACCGACAGAGGGCTCCGCATCAAAACAAGACGAGGCAGAGGACCCGATGCGGTTTATGACAACATAGTTTTCCATGACATAAAAATGGAAAATGTGCATATGCCCTTCACCTTCAATATGTTTTATTTCTGCGATCCTGACGGTCACAGTGAGTATGTTCAGGATCAGAAAGCAAGACCTGTTGATGATAAAACGCCGACGATAGGATCTGTAACAGCAGAGAATATCGTGGCAGAGGGTGCCGATCAGTGCATGCTGGTTGCTTATGGATTGCCTGAGAGATTTATCGACAGGATAGTCTTTAAGAACATAAAGGTTTCATTCCTTCAAAAGGAAGAAAGAAAACCCGGTCAGACCATAATGATGGATAACTTCCCTGAAATGACCGGAAAGAGTATTTATGCCAGAAATGTAAAACATCTGGTACTTGACAATGTTGAGATATCCGGTTGCGACGACACAGGTCCGGAACTTATAAATGTTTTGGATTATGACAGCCTGAATATCGTATATAAAAGTTAACAATGAGGTAAAACTCAATTTAAACAGGAGGCCGGAAAGGCTCCCAGGAGGTAAAAATGAAAAAGACAATTACTAAGTTTCTCGCCGGCGGTATGGCAGCATCAATGATGCTCAATCTTGCAGCTTGTGGTGGTTCATCCACAGCTACCAATGATTCAGCATCAACAACAGCAGCCCAGGGTGCAACAGAGGCAGCTCAGGGTGCAACAGAGGCAGCAAAGACTGCAGCTGAGACAGTAGCCAAGTCTGATGGCGGAAACGGAACAACACTTAGAATTTCATGGTGGGGCGGTGATTCAAGGCATACAGCTACACTTAAGGCACTTGATGAATATATGGCAGCAAATCCGGGCATCAAGGTTGAGTCAGAGTATGGCGCATGGTCAGGCTGGCAGGATAAGATCGCTACTCAGATCGCAGGAAATTCAGAGCCGGATCTTTTCCAGGTCAACTGGAACTGGTTATGGCAGTTCAGCCCGGACGGAACAAGATTTGCAGATATTCAGGACCTTACGGATTTCGATCTTTCACAGTATGATCAGTCACTTATCGATCTTATGACTATTGACGGACATGTGCTCGGTGTTCCTGTTTCATCAACCGGAAGAGTATTCTACTGGAACAAGGCAACCTTTGAGAAGGCAGGCCTTGAGGTTCCCAAGAGCTTCGCAGATATCCTTGCAGCAGGTCCTGTATTCAAGGAGAAGCTGGGCGATGATTACTATCCTCTTGCAGCAGGAACCTATGATCTTACAATCCTTCTTACCTATTATATGCAGGAGAAGTACAACAAGCAGTGGGTTGTGGATCACAAGCTTAATTACACGGTAGAAGAGCTTACAGACGGTTTTGATTTCCTTAAGAGCCTTGAGGCTAACCACGTAATTCCTACACAGGAGAAGCTTACAGGCGACGGTGCCGATTCTCTTGATAAGAATCCTAACTTCATTGATGGTCACTATGCCGGTCTGGTTGAGTGGGACAGCGCCATCAAGAAGCTTGCAGACGCACTTGATGAAAATCAGGAGATCGTAATCGGTGAGTATCCTGCAGATTACGGCACACCTGCTACAGTTTTCAAGATTTCCATGGGCTTTGCCGTATCTCCTAACTCTGCAAACAAGGAAGAGGCTGCCAAGCTTATGGAGTACATGTTCAATGGCGACGGTGTAGAGACCCTTGGACTTGAGAGAGGTGTTCCTTCATCCCATAAAGCTCAGGAGAAGCTTGAAGCTTCAGGTGCTCTTCAGGGACTTACCTATGAAGCTTTTAAGGCCGCATCATCCAATGCTCCCTTCCAGCTTTCACCTTACTATGAGGATGCAGCCCTTAAGGACAGCGCAGAAGGCGCATATCAGGAAATCATGGACACAATGTCTTATGACGGTGTAGATTCCAAGGAGCTTGCTGAAATGCTCATTGAAGCAGTTAATGAGGTTGAGGGCAAGTAATCCTTTACAGCATTGATAAGTCAATGTTTATAAACAGTTTTCCCTGATCCTCCTAATCCGGGGTTAAGAATTACCGCATTAAATGCGGTATATATCGGGCCTTGGCTTACATCTGAGGCCCGGTTTTATTGTAATAACTCATGTTTCAGTCAAGGTAGACCGGTGAAAAACGGTACCTTCCAAAGGAGTAGATAAAATGTCAAATTCAAAAACAAATACCGCTCCGAATAGCTTTTGGAAAGAGAATAAAGGCTTTTTATTCATCTTTCCATGGTTTGTAGGATTTCTTGTTTTCAAAGGATACCCTTTCCTTTCATCACTGGTTTACAGTTTCAGCGATTATAATCTTTTTGAGGGAATTTCAAAATGGGGTATCTTTAATTATCTGGACGTATTTACAAATAAAAAGATACAGGAAGGCTTTATGATCACCTTTAAGTATGCATTTATGACAGTGCCTCTTAAGCTGGTGTTCGCATTGTTTGTAGCATATATCCTTAACTTCAAGATAAAGGGAGTTAAGATGTTCAGAACAGTCTATTACATTCCTTCGATCCTGGGTTCCTCAGTTGCCATCGCAGTTCTCTGGAAAGCGATCTTCAAGGATGACGGAATCGTTAACATGCTCCTCGGAATATTCGGCCTGGAAGGACCTCACTGGCTGTCTAACAAAAGTGCAGCCCTTTTCATTATCTGTCTCTTACGTGTATGGCAGTTCGGTTCAACCATGGTTATTTTCCTTGCAGCATTAAAGGGCGTATCTCCTGATCTTTATGAGGCAGCTTCTCTTGACGGAGCAGGTAAGTGGAGACAGTTCTTTACCATCACTGTACCCATGATCACACCGGTTATTTTCTATAACCTGGTAACTCAGCTGGTTCAGGCATTCCAGGAATTTAACGGACCTTATATCATTACGGCAGGTGGTCCGAGAGGTGCAACCACACTTGTATCACTGCTTATCTATAACAACGCGTTTAAGAAGTATGCAATGGGACTTGCAAGCTCACAGGCATGGGTTCTGTTCATTATCCTTATGATATTCACAGCGATTTTACAGTACAGCCAGAAGCACTGGGTATACTATTCTGATTCGGAGGACTAAGCAATGACACTCGAAAGAAAAAGACAGATTGCAACGGTATGTAAGTATGTCGTACTCATTCTGGTGGGCATTCTTATGATCTACCCGCTGGTTTGGATGATAGGTGCATCCTTCAAAACAAATTCAGAGATATTCTCAAGTATCGGATTTATACCTAAGGAACCCACCTTCCAAGGGTATGTAGATGCCATGAGCGGCTACGGCGGTGATATTGACATCTGGAAGTCTATGCTCAACACCTACAAGATCGTTATTCCTAAGGTTATCCTTACGATAGCATCCTGCACACTGACAGCTTACGGTTTTGCAAGATTTAAGTTCAAGGGACATGATGCGCTCTTTGCACTTCTGATGGCAACACTGTTCCTTCCAAACGTAGTACTTAACGTTCCTCAGTTCATCATGTACAACGGCTGGGGCTGGGTAGATTCACCTTTATACCTTCCGCTTATCGTTCCTTCAGTATTTGCTCAGGATACCTACTTCGTATTCATGCTCATTCAGTTCCTCCGCAATGTACCGAGAGAGCTTGATGAGGCTGCAAAGATCGACGGATGTACAGCACTTGGAACTCTCTGGCATGTTATCGTACCTGTACTTAAGCCTGCTATGACATCTGCAGCATTGTTCCAGTTCATGTGGTCATCCAATGACTTTATGGGACCTTTGCTCTATGTTTCAACTCCGAAGCGTTATCCTGCAGCTATCTTCGTAAAGATGTCCATGGATGCCGATACCGGATTCTCATGGAACAGAATACTTGCACTTTCGCTTATTTCCATCATTCCTTCACTGGTAGTATTCTTTATGGCCCAGGATCAGTTCATCGATGGTGTGACAGCAGGTTCGGTTAAGGGTTGATTATGGAGACAAAAGAATTACACCACCTCACAGGTGGCAGGGAAGCTACGGAAAAGCTTCTTAATGATTACTTGGATTATCTTATGGCTCATTCGGATTCCGGGCATCCTGCCTGGAATCTCGAGCTCATTAGAAAAGGTAAAGAGAATAGATGGAATTATATAGATGGCTGTATGATAACAGGTATCCTGCGGCTTTATGAAATTACCGGACAGGAAAGATATCTCCGGTTTGCAGATGATTTCGTAAGCGGATTTATAGATGAGGATGGCAGCATCAGAAACTATGATGCTGAGGAAAAAAACCTCGACAATATAAATCCCGCAAAAAACCTGTTTAAGCTTTACGATATCACAGGTAAAGAAAAGTATCTTAAAGCCATAAAACTGGTACGCTCTCAGATAGATATGATGCCCAGAACTAATGAGGGGAACTTCTGGCATAAGAATATTTATCCGAATCAGGTATGGCTTGACGGACTTTACATGGCACAGCCTTTCTACATTGAGTATGAGAAGCGTTTCAATGATTCAAAAAACATAAAAGATACTTATGATCAGTTTTGCAATGTAGAGAAACATATGCGTGATGAAAAGACAGGACTTTACTATCACGGATATGATGAATCAAGAGAGATGTACTGGGCAGATCCGGAGACCGGATGCAGTCCGAATTTCTGGCTGAGGGCCGAAGGCTGGTTTATCTTGAGCCTCGTTGATGTGCTGGAAGTTATGATGGATATGGATCTTCCCGGGGAAAAGGAGCATCTTAAAAAGATGCTTGTGGATCTTACAGAGGCACTTTCCA
>JAILDF010000085.1 GCA_024689585.1 Oribacterium sp. | reverse complement strand
TGAGTGGCAGCCCCACATAAGACCGAAGTCATTGCAAAGCTGACCTACACGTACGGAACCTTCCATTGTCCAGAAGTGAGGATCTGCAAGAGGGATGTCTACACTCTTGAGCTGGATGCAGTGTCTCATCTGTCTCCAGTCAGTGTCGATCATGTTTGTGGCTGTCGGCATTCCTGTCTCCTGCTTGAACTCAGCCATGATCTCACGGCCTGAGAAACCATTCTCGGCTCCGCAGGGATCCTCGATATATGCAAGAACCTTCTTGAGGGCAGGTGCTACACGTACAGCCTCTGCAAGGCTCCAGCAGCCGTTAGGATCAAGGTCTACTCTTGCATTCGGGAATGCTTCCTTTATTGCTGTTACAGCCTTAACTTCCTCATCCGGCTGAAGAACACCGCCCTTAAGCTTGAAATCCTCAAAGCCGTACTTCTCATGAGTTGCCTTTGCGAGAGCTACGATGTGCTCGGGATCCATAGCTTCCTCATGACGGAGTCTGTACCAGTCGCAGTCTGAATCAGGCTCTTCCTCGTAAGGAAGATCTGTCTTCTTTCTGTCCCCTACATAGAAAAGATATGAAAGGAATCTTACTGAAGTTCTCTGGATTCCGTCGCCCATAAGGGATGCTGCGGGAACCTCAAGGAACTTGCCCATAAGGTCAAGGAGAGGTGCCTCGATAGCGGTAACTACATGTACGCCTGTACGGAGGTCAAAGGTCTGAAGACCTCTTACATCATCCTTTATGTTCTCATCAAGCCATGCTCTAACCTTATTAAGAGTGTTCTTATAATCAGAAATCTTTGTTCCGATAACCAGATCCTTAACCGCCTCAAGAGCGTTTGTGATCTTCTGTCCGCCGGGGACCTCACCTACACCTTCAACACCGTTTGAATCTGTAAGGATAACGATATTTCTTGTAAAATATGGTGCATGAGCTCCTGAAAGGTTAAGCTCCATACAATCGTGACCTGCAACAGGGAATACTTCCATCTTAGAAATTACTGGAATCATTTTTCTTCTCCTTTTCCATGTGAGAACAGCATAATGTCTGCTTCTTTTTATAGTACCTGCCGGTACATCATTTCTAATTTTTTATATGGTAAAACCCCGCTGTCGACTTACGTGGTCTTATCTCAACAGTAATTATAAATATTGAGCCAGCTCTGCAATGTGAGTAAGCTCAGGGTAGGGATCACGCATCAGCGTTTTCTCATCCGGTTCATATTTAGATGAGAAACCTGCAGCAAGAAATCTGTTTTTTATGAAAACATCTAAAGTATTTTCAGATACAGCTACCCCAATCTTGCCCGGTGTATAATCAGAAAGTGCTTTAACCTTATTCAAAAAGCTGTCATTTGGAAGCCCTGATGATTTAGCCGTATCGTCAAATCCATCAGATGCCGCTCCGGACGCTTCAGTATCTCCGGATTCACACGCTGTTATGTACAAATGAAACCGCTTTGGAAATCCTTCTGGAAGCTCGGTCTTTTTGTAACCTGACACGTCAAAAAATGATTTTCTTGCAGCTTCACTCATAAGCTCATCTTCCACGATTACAGCTTTTATACCTGTATTCTTTGGAAGCTCCAGGTGAGACCAGTTTCCCGTACTCACTTCTGCTGCTATTCCCTTATCATTTTTTCTTTCAACTACAGAAATATCAGAAGATGAAATTACTGTATTATCTTTACTGCCCTTTATACTTTTAAAAGCCGCAAATGTCTTTTCGACAAATGGAATTATATGGGCGCTTTTGACCATGGATTCATCAACAGAAGTACCTTTTTCCTCTATTTCCGAGGCATTGATCTTCTTAAGGGTAGTCAGTGAAATGTTGGCATTTTCACAATTCCTGACGTAATCCTTCTGAAACCTGCGAAATACAAAAAGCTGAAGAAACAGTGCCGCAACCAGAAGTGCCAGTGTGAGATAAAATTGCTTTAAAACCGAAACTGCCAGTACCATTACCAGTACTGCTATCATCAGATATGCTGTATAGCGAACATTTTTGTTTTCGTTTTTTAACTCCGAAATGTACTCATTTACTGATTTTGACGTATTCAATTTATCGTCCTCCTTATAAAAAGCCGTTTTACATTCTTTATCGGAATGTAGTAATAATCAGCTTTATTTTAACAGGATTTCAGATCATAAAAAGATACTCTTTTCATCATCTGAAACTCTTTTAAAAAGTGAGTAGGAGAGAAAGCATCCTCTCCCACTCATTTGAATCTTAGGAGTAGATTATATTAAAAAATAATTAGGGTATTATACATTAGCCTTCTACAGAAGCTGCAATCTCCTTGAATGTCTCAAGATAAGCCTTGTCGTTAGCCTCTGAATCAGCAGCTGAGAGGTAGTAAGGATTGATCTGCATGTTCTTGAGATCTTCCTTGCACTTCTCATTGTCAACTACAGCCTTTGTTGTGTTCTCGAACCATGCGATAACAGAAGCATCTGTTCCTGCAGGGAAGTAGAATGAGTAGTCACAGTCAGGATATACTAAATCGATTCCCTGCTCCTTAAGTGTAGGAACATCCGGCATAAGCTCTGATCTCTCCTCTGTAGGGATACCTACGCAAAGGAACTGACCTGCATCGATGTAATCCTTTGTGTTAACGAAGGCACCCGGCATCATGTCAACCTGGCCTGAAAGCATTGCAGTTACCTTATCTGAGTTTGATCCAACGTCTACAAGGTCAAGGTCGATACCTGCAACCTGCTCGAACTTAAGGAACTCATAGTATGTATAAGCACCAACCTCTGTACAAGCCTTAAGTGCGCCCGGATTTGCCTTTGCAGCATCAAGGAAAGCATTGAGATCTGCGTACTTCTCAGGATTTACATAGAGACCCTGTGCATCATTCTTTGCAAATGTTGGTCCGAGTGTAAATGCTGTGTAATCATAATCTGTGATACCTGCAACGTTAGCAACATTTACAAGGTTGTGACCGTAAAGAACTGTAAGACCGTCATTAGCTGATGAAAGAACCTGGTTAGCTGCTACAGATCCTGAAGCACCTGAAGCGTTAACTACTACGAAGTCAGCACCTGTAGCTTCCTTTGCATACTGCGCGAAGATTCTTGCTGAAAGGTCTGTATCTCCACCTGCACCTGCGGGAAGAACCAGAGAGATAGGTCCTGATGGTGTCCAGTCAGATGATGCTGCTGCATCTCCGGAAGCTGCTGTTGTCTCTGCTGCTGCGGCTGTTGTCTCTGCTGCTGCAGCTGCGGCTGTTGTTTCAGCGGCCTTTGTCTCCTGAGCCTTTGTCTCTGCCGGCTGTGATGAGCCACATGCTGCAAGGCTTAATGCCATTCCACCTGCGAGTACTGCTGATAAGATTCTTTTTTTCATAGTTTTTCTCCTTTTTGGGACTTTGCCCTTGATGTTTAGATGGGATTTGCCTCATCTTTATTTACTCTTCCTTTAGGGAAGATATTTACTTTAGTTTAGATATTTTTAACGTGTCAGTTCTTATTGAATTCCCGGATCAGCAGAAAACTCTGCTTTTGATCCGGATAATTGATTTTAAGCTTTTGCTGCCGCCTTCTTCTGCTGTGCTGCCTTGAACTCTTTAAATACTGACCAGATAAGTACGCCGCAGGCTACGAACCAGAAGAAATCGAAGATCGGATGTGTGAAGAAAGCACCGAAGCTCTTGTAGCTCATGATACCTCTTCTCAGGTAAGTCTCTGTCATGGAACCTACCAGGAAACAAAGAACGAATGGTGTGGTCGGAAGCTTGAACTTGTGGTAAATGTATCCGACGATACCGAATACGATGATTGACTGTACATCAAATACTCTGTTGTTTGTTGCATAAGCACCAACTGCACAAAGTACAAGGATAAGAGGCATAAGGATGTGCTTTGGAACCTTAAGTACCTGTACGAATGCCTTGATACATGTCCATTCAACTACCAGCATGATAAGGTCGCAGACCATACATGCAGCGAAGATACCATATACAACGTCTGCATTCTTTACGAAGAGAAGCGGACCTGCTGAAAGACCGTGAATAAGGAAACCACCGAGCATCATAGCGGTAACACCGTCACCCGGGATACCAAGAACCAGAAGCGGAATCATTGCACCACCGATGGTAGCATTGTTGGCACACTCTGTAGCTACGATACCTTCAGGCTCGCCCTGTCCGAAGGTTTCAGGATGCTTACTCATGTTCTTTGCTGTTACGTATGAAAGCATACCTGAAGTTGAACCGCCGATTCCGGGAAGGATACCGATTCCGGTACCGATGATGGCTGATCTCAAAGCTCCCGGGAGCCATGAAATAAATTCCTTCATTGAGAAGCCGAAGCCCTTAACCTTTGTTACAGGGATTGTCTGAACGCCCTTGGCATTCATCTCCTCTGCCGAAATAAGGATATCTGCTACGGCGAAAATTCCGATAAGAGTTGTGAGCTGGTTGAAACCTGCCAGGAGATCCTGATTTCCAAATATGAATCTCGGAGTTCCGTCGATAGGTGCCATACCTACGAAGCAGAACACAAGTCCGAAGAGTCCTGCCAGAAGTCCCTTCACCATGTTTCCTGAAGAAAGGATGGCCACCATGGTAAGTGCGAAGAAACAAATACCGAAGTTCTCAACCGGTGTGAACTTGAGGGCTACGTCTGCAAGCATGGGTGCGAAGAAAGAAAGTACAAAGAAGGAGAAAAGTGATCCAAGGAAGGAAAACACGATTCCGATTCCAAGTGCTCTCATGGCCTGACCCTTCTGAGCCATTGGGTAACCGTCAAAGGTTGTTGCTATGGATGATGCTGTGCCCGGCATGTTGAGAAGTATTGCCGAGATAAGACCACCGGAGATACCTCCGATATAAACCGCAACCAGAACATTCATTCCGAGAGAAGCTTCCATTGTGAAAGTAAGAGGAAGCATCAGGGCAACCGCCATGGATGCCGAAAGACCCGGGATGGATCCGAATATGATACCGATTGCTACACCGGCAACCATAAATGCTATTGAAACGGGCTGGCAGACACCAAGGAAAGCAGCCCCTAACTGTGCTAATGCATTCATTTTGAACCCTCCTTAATTAAAATGCCAGGATTCCGCCGGGAAGAACGATCTTGAAGCCATAGCGGAAAAGGAAATAAACAACTACTGTGAATACTACATCGATGATCGCGTACTGGATGAGATCCTTTTTGGTTCTCTTATTATCCGGTGCCAGGATGTAGATCTGAATGATGAGATATACCAGTGTGCTCACTATGAAGCCCACAGGCTTAAGAATGTTAACATAGATGATGGCAGATACAAGGCTTCCGAGAACTCTCTTATAGTCCGATGTATCCTTGAAGCCTGAAGCTTCAAGCTCGGCTGCATTAGCCTTGAACTTCGTAAAAGTTTCAACCAGAAGTATGCCTGCAAGAACAAGAATTATTACTCCTACTAAGGTTGGCATAAAGTCCGGTCCGATCTCCATAACCTTGGATTTCGGAAGAGCTTTTGCTCCGATGATAAGAGCGATGCCCAGAACTGCGTAAAAGATGCCGACAACAAAGTCGCCATATTTTTTAAAGAACATTTAAGTTCCCCCTTTCTTTACCGGTTACCCGGATGTTCTGCCATTCAGCAGAAAGTTTATCTTTCATAAGATTTGAAATCTCATTCAATTCAATAATAAATCCGGAAGGAATTTCTTTATCTGTTGCAATATTAGAATAACTGATGTGAAACCTTATGTAAAACTCGTAATTCTAATGCTAAATTAAGCAAAACTTATGCATAACACGTTATCCATAAGTTTTGCTTTTAGTTTAGCTAATATAAATATTAGTAAATCTAATGTTAATTATTTGACGCAAAGTTATTTTAATGCAGATTTTTGCAAATCATACCGTATGTCATAATATTTCAACAAAAATCAGGAACACGCAGAAATCCACAGGGGACGGTTCTCGCCGGCGAGAACCGTCCCCTGTGGATTGTAGAATGACCCGGAGATACCTTTCGCATCCCCAGGTCAAACGGCATAAATTATAAATTGTCAAAGGTTTATTATCTTATCATGCATGGACGCTTGTTATCGAACTTCCATCCTGGAATGAGATACTGCATTCCTATAGCATCATCACGTGCTCCGAGGCAGTTGTCCATGTAAAGCTTGTTTGCCTTCATGATCTGCTCACGGTCAACCTCGATGCCGAGACCTACAGTCTTGTCGATATCGTTAATGCATCCGCCTACGATCTGCATCGGGTTCTTTGTAAGGCGCTCTCTGCCTTCCTGCCAGATCCAGTGTGTATCGATTCCGTTAAGCTTGCCCGGTACTGCAGCTGCACACTGAGCTACCATTGCAAGGGAAATATCGAAGTGGTTGTTTGAGTGGCAGCCCCACATAAGACCGAAGTCATTGCAAAGCTGACCTACACGTACGGAACCTTCCATTGTCCAGAAGTGAGGATCTGCAAGAGGGATGTCTACACTCTTGAGCTGGATGCAGTGTCTCATCTGT
>JAILDF010000078.1 GCA_024689585.1 Oribacterium sp. | reverse complement strand
TTTAAATTGCCTCCTTCATAAGACTAATAAGATAAGCATTTTCTCCGATATATAAAATGAGCAGGCGGGAGAAGTATGCCGTTTTTAGCAGTCCATTGAAATCCTTAAAGGTTCTCTTTGTTATGGACATATCATAAACCGCCGGGATGACAAAAATTTGTACATAGACAGCGGAACCGGCGGGGCTATATCCATATCGATCTCTGCGGAACCGCTTATTAATATGCATTAACAGCCAATCAGATTTACATATGAATGTCAGATATTAAGGCTCTAAAAAACAGCGTTAATAAATGAGGAGTATAGAAAAGGTTATGAGTAAAGGTCAGGGACCATACATATCATTACAGACAAAATTTGCAGCGCTTATACTTGCCTGCACTCTATTTACGACGTTTATCATCGGAGGTGTCGGGCTGGTTTCTGCAGTGTCGATACTGGATAAGGATTCGACCAGAATTATAGAGCTTACCGTCAGCGATGCCGCTAATTATCTCAATAACGCATTGAGAAATATGGCAGAATGTGTAGACGAAGGTTCTTTATATGCCTCGACAAAGCTTGTTAATATAAGCAGTTTTGAGGATGCTTTTTATAGAGAGAGTTATCTTCAGGAAATGCGAAAAGTTTTGAATTTCCTGGTGGATAATGATAAATGGATCTACAGTTATTATTTTCAGCTGGATCCTGAAATCTGTAGTAAAGATAATGCTTTTTGTTACAGGAAATCGGTTGCCGGCGGAACCTTTACATATGTGGATCCTATTAATATTTCGGATTATAGTATGGAAGACCCCAGGGTCAGCTGGTATTATCTGGCCAAAGAACAAAAAGCAGGTGTCTGGACAAATGTAAAATATGACCCCGAACTGGATATAAACAAGATTTCATATATTGAGCCTCTGTTTAAAGGCGGAACCTTTATAGGCGCCATAGGAATGGACATAGATTTTTCCGACATCATTGAATATATAGACAATATACAGCCCTATGAAGGAAGTGCGGCTTTCCTTTTAAGCAATAAAGGAACCATCGTTTATCATAAGTTTTTGGAGGCGGGAACGAATCTTGGGTCTATCAACAGTGATTTTACAAAGATCTCTCAGCAGATAAGAACCGAGAATAAGAATGAAAAACTTATCACATATGAGTACAGAGGTGAAGTAAGAAAGCTTAACTGGAGAAGCCTTAATAATAATATGAAGCTGGTCCTCACTACTCCCCTTAAGTCTATTCTTGAGGAAAGAAGCAGGCTTACTGCACGTATAGTGGCTGCTGCCCTGCTTATAAGTATGCTGTTTTTCGTGCTGACCATGAATATGGTTTTCCGGATCATCAAACCTATACAAAAGCTGAGGATATCGGCCTCAAGGATCGCAGAAGGAGATCTGGAGGTTGATCTGCGCCCCGAGTCCAATGATGAGATCGGGGATCTCACCGTCAGCTTTTCCAAAAACGTAATGGTTTTGAAGAGCTATGTTGAACAGATAAAGGGAATCGCCTATATTGACCCTCTGACCGGTGTTAAAAGCAAGGCTGCTTATGAGGAGTATATAAAAACAGTTAAAGATGCGATAAAAAACAGAAAAAAGGCATTATCGATCATCGTGATCGATATCAATAATCTGAAGATCATAAATGATGCCTACGGTCATGCCATGGGGGATAAATATATCATAAACTGCTGCGGATGTTTTTCGGGAAAGTTTATCAACAGTCCAATGTTCCGTATAGGAGGGGATGAGTTCGTGGTATTTCTTTCGGAATCAAGAGACTATAGCGAAAGGTATACTATACTTGAATATCTTGAAAATGAAATGAACTACAGAGCTAAAGCTGATATTCCTGTAGAGGTAAAGGTTTCAGCTGCATATGGGATAGCGGATTTCGATCCCGATACTTCACCGGAGGGTATGACTTATGATCAGCTTTTCAATATGGCTGACGAAAATATGTATAAAAAGAAAAAAGAAATGAAAGCTGAAAGAGCATAACTAAAAGGCATATAAACGTTTGTTTATATGCCTTTGCTATATCTATTGATTATAGCATCGAGGCCCTTCTTGACGCATATGCAGTCGAATGATACGCTATTCGGGCAAATAAATATACGTAGAAGTTATTAGAAAAGTGGTTGTTATAATTTCCTGTTTTGCTTAAACAGCATCCCGGAGATAGACATTGAATTGTTTGATATGATAACCTGCCGAAGGAGTAAAACTCTCAGGAGTCTGTAACGGACGGAGACTAATAACGGAGTGAACTCTGGAGAAGCTCTTTTAGAGTGCCGAAGGTGCAAAGGCTCAGGATTTTTCATTGATCCTTCCCCAATCTCTCAGGCAAAAGGACAGAGGATTATATAGTTTTATTTATATCATCGTTGATTTATGCCCTCAGACAGGCACTTTGTCAGCCTTTTTCTCTCCCACTTATCTTTGACTTCTCAACATTTCTAAGGGGGAGTTTTTCACAGTGGATAACTTAAACAACATTATCGTTCTTTTGGATGACAAAATCTGGTTTGTTCTTTTGTTCCTTTTGATAGGAAACGGATTGTTTTTCTCTATAAAGACAGGCTTTGTTCAGATCCGAAGATTTCCAAGTGCATGGCATCGGGTATTCGGAAACTTTTCACTTAAGGGTAATGCCAGTGAAAATGACGGAATGAGTTCATTTCAGGCATTGGCAACCGCTATTGCAGCCCAGGTAGGAACCGGTAATATCGCAGGCTGCGCTACTGCCCTTGTGGGCGGAGGCCCCGGTGCAATCTTCTGGATGTGGCTGGCTGCCTTCTTTGGTATGGCTACCATATACGGAGAAGCGGTTCTTGCCCAGAAAACAAAAACAAGAGATGAAAACGGCGAAGTTATCGGAGGCCCGGTTTACTATATTCAGGAAGCCTTCAAGGGAAGCTTCGGAAAGATGCTTGCAGTATTTTTCGCAGTCATGACTATCCTGTCACTTGGAATCATGGGAAATATGGTTCAGTCAAATTCCATAAGCGATGCTTTCTTTACAGCCTTCGGAATGCCAAAGTGGGTAGTTGGTATCTTTGTTGCCGTTATTTCAGCATTTATCTTTGTTGGCGGAATCAGCCGTATCGCTTCCTTTACCGAAAAGGTTGTTCCGTTCATGGCCGGTCTCTATGTAGTAGCCTCAGTGATAATGCTTATCATCAATCATGCGAATGTTATCCCGGCCATCGTTTCTATCTTCAGAGGTGCTTTCCAGCCTCAGGCTGTAGTTGGTGCCGGAGCCGGAATTGCTGTTCGTCAGGTTATGCGTCTCGGCGTTGCCCGCGGACTTTTCTCAAACGAAGCAGGTATGGGTTCAACACCTCATGCACATGCTCTTGCAATAGTAAATCGTCCTCAGGAGCAGGGTGAAGTTGCCATGGTTGGCGTATTCATCGATACATTTATCGTTCTTACACTGACAGCTCTTGTTATTCTTTCATCAGGTGTTCTCGGAACGGAAGTACTTTATGCCGGTGATATCACAGGAACTCCCGTAGCCCAGCTTGCCTTCACTACAGGCTTCGGAGGCTTCGGTCCGATGTTCGTAGCAATTTGCCTTCTGTTTTTCGCTTTTTCAACCATCATCGGATGGTTCTTCTTCGCAAGACAGAACATTACCTTCCTTTTTGGAAAGAAGGCAATCATTCCTTTCGCTGTCATCGACGTAGTATTTATCTTTGCGGGTTCCCTTTTGAAGGTTGACCTTGTATGGAACATGCAGGACCTTTTCAACGGAGTTATGGTCATCCCCAACATCATCGGCCTCATCGCCCTCTCCGGCGAGGTAGCA
>JAILDF010000293.1 GCA_024689585.1 Oribacterium sp. | reverse complement strand
CGGTAAGGCACAGGCCTTTGACGCCTGCATTCGTTGGTTCGAATCCAACTGGCCCTGTTTATGAGGCTGTAGCTCAGTCGGTAGAGCACTTGACTTTTAATCAAGTTGTCGCGAGTTCGAATCCCGTCAGCCTCATCTTTTTATATAATGATTGTTCCGGTGTAACGTTTGTTACATCGTTTTTTTGTTATATAAATTATGTTATATAAACCATTTCAGCATAGTTATGGCAATCATGCCAAAAAATTAATTTTTTTAAGTTTTTTCGTAGATTTAATTTGCAGGAAAATTGTAGTATATTATTTTATAAGACATGATGCTAAAAAATATCCATGTTTTTAATCATTCAGCAGCATTTCTATTTATAGATACAGTTGCGTATGATATATTTTAAAGACTTGTATTATTACAGAAATCAGGAAGACTTATATGTTTAACGACGATGCTTACTTTCGCTTTGGGAATCTGATAGGCTACAGAGATTCATTTTCGGACACTACATTAACCAACGATAAGCTTGTTGGTATATTGCAGCAGGCAATCAAGTCCAGTAATCTGACTCTAATATGTTTTGACGATAAAAACAGACTGACATATGCCAATTCAAAGGCATTTGAGATGTTTAATGTAACCAGCAGCGAAAGTTTGGAGAAGACCTTTTTCGAATGGATTCAGACTCCGTCGAAACAGATCGAGTATTCAAACTGGTGCCAGATATTTGAATCCTGCGAAGGAGAGAAGGTATTCGATATCATTTGCCATCATATGAACAGTTCCGAAGGAAAGCTTCGAAGCACCATATACATTATAGACGAGTGCATTCCGGGTTCCTCCGGAAAAGCCGGTGTCAGATACAGACAGATGCACGACCCTTTAACAGGCCTTTTAAATCGTGAGGGGTTCTGTCATGTTGTGGAAAAATACCGCAGCTTCCACCGATCCGACAGCGGTGCACATTATCTCATAATAACTAACATCAGGGATTTTAAACTCATTAACCAGATCAATGGAGATAAATTCGGCGATTCCATACTAAAGACTACAGGAAGAATCATTAAATCACTTATGTATGCAGATGATATCTACGGACGCCTTTATGCAGACAAATTCGCGATTCTTGTACCTGAGAAGAACTATGACAAAGCCATGTATCACAGCATGATAAATCTCATCCGAAGTCAGATAGCTTCCGAGAAGCAGATACTGAGAATACAGGCCGGAGTGTACAAGATGGATACCATGACGGACGATGTAAGCGCCATGTGTGACAGAGCCATGATGGCACTTAATTCCATCAACTCGGAAGATCCGGTAACATTTGCATTTTATGATCCGGAGATGATGAAACAGGCTATCACCGAAAAGATAGTAGTAACACACTTTGAATCAGCTCTCAAAGGCGGGGAATTCAGAATCTACCTGCAGCCTCAGGTAAATCAGAATGAGGAACTTATAGGATGCGAAGCATTGGTAAGATGGAAGAGAGATGACAATACAGTTATTCCTCCCAATGCTTTCATACCGGTGCTTGAGAAATCAAACCTCATAAGTCATCTGGATACATATGTATGGGAGATGGCTGCCCTTAAACTAAGGGAGTGGAAGCATACCGAATTCAGAGACCTGTACATATCGATCAATGTTTCTCCCAGAGACATGGAATTCATGGATGTATACGAAGTCATAACCGGTCTTGTGAGGAAATATGGCATCGATCCGGAAAAGCTTCATCTTGAAATCACAGAAACCGCCCTGATGCGTAACCCGAGCGGTGTGAGCGAGATGATACTCCGGCTTAAGGAAGATGGATTTATAATCGGAATCGATGATTTCGGAAGCGGCTATTCATCACTTAATATGCTTAAGGATATAAGAGCTGATATTGTAAAGCTGGATATGGGCTTCCTCAGCAAGTCTGATAACGAAGACCGTAGCAGGATAATTATTGATTCAGTTATATATATGGCTAAGCGGCTCGGTATGAGCACAGTTACAGAGGGCATAGAAACTCCTCAGCAGTATGAGGAACTCAGCTCCATGGGCTGCGATATCTATCAGGGATACCTTTATTCAAAGCCGGTTTCCGTCATGGATTTCGAGACAAAGTACAGCCGTATATACAAGTCGGAAAGCATCATATGACTGAACGGAGGAAAATTACGCAAAAGGCTCTCAAATAGAGCGAAATAAAACCTGAATGCTCAGGTATCTATCTTTGAAGGCGTCATCAAATATCAATTAATGGTGGATTATCTTATTGTCATTTGCTATTATATAGAGGCTGACAATAAGATGATTCATCTTTTTATAAGGGGTTGTGGCGGAATTGGCAGACGCGCAGGATTTAGGTTCCTGTGTCCATGACGTGAGGGTTCAAGTCCCTTCGACCCCATACAGAAAAGAGAAGGTTCCTGATTTAACTGAAATCAGGAACCTTCTCTTTTTTATTTTCTTACGGTTTTAGTGAAATTAGCCTGTAAAAATTGTATAATTAAAGTTAAATAAACGTCGACGTAATTATTGTATTATACCTAAAAACATCAAACACCAAGTGACTGATTGTTTATAAAAGGAGATCAGCCATGTTAAAACCATTCGTCAAAAACAGGAAA
>JAILDF010000287.1 GCA_024689585.1 Oribacterium sp. | reverse complement strand
GGTTTTTGCTTCCCTGAATGGAGGAATCAGCTGCTATAACTGTGATGGCAATAACGAAGCTATGGGACAGCTTACAGTCACCCATCAGTATATGGCAGACGCACTTGGTGATAATGTTGGCTCCATCCATGCAGCGAATGTTGCCTGTGGTCAGTGCCATACAGAGTATTATTTCAAACCTGAAATTCTTGAATGTACCGTTCCTTACAGTAGTCTGGATACCATGGGACCTGAACCGGAGCTTAAGTATTATAAGGAAATCGGCTTCACCGACTGGACACAGGAATCTACAGGTGCCAAGATGCTTAAGGCTCAGCATCCTGAGTTCGAGACCTTCCTTTTGGGAAAGCATGGAAAGATGCTTAGCTGTGCTGACTGTCACATGGAAACAGTTACAAGAGCTGACGGAAGTACCTACAAGTCACATGAGCTTGTGAGTCCTCTGGAGAGTAAGACCCTCCTTGAGAGCTGTGCTCAGTGTCATGGAAGTACGGATATGGTTGAATTCGTTCATGGTATACAGGAGAAGGTTCATGCCCGAGAAGACGAAGTAGGCGACAAGCTTGTGGAGCTTAAGAAGGCTCTCGTTGAAGCAAACCAGAGCGGTAAGTGGACTGAGGATGAATTGAACGAGGTTCGCGAGATCTACAGTGATGCCGAGTGGTACTTTGACTGGGATTATGTTGAGAATGCAGAGGGCGCACACAACAGTGAGCTTGCTTATAAGTGCCTTGATACCTCAGAGGAAATGATTAATCAGGCAATGGAGAAGATACAGGCTCACAAGACATGATGTATTTCCCTGAGAAATGCTTATGGCGTCTTAGTGATAGACTTAAACCGATATTCAGCGTATATCTAAAGAGAGGAGGATTTTTCCTCCTCTTTTATTGTATAATTATTACATAAGTCCGTCCTGTATCAGATATTAGTGTATTTCGATAAGCAAGCTTGCCGAAATATACTAACATCTGATATGACAACAGAAATCCGGAAGTAGCACGTTGGTGCGGATTCGGGATTTTTGTAGCATTGCGGGAGAACCGGCGAAGAAATGCTTAGGACTTATGTGTGTTGAGGTGATTCTTTTGGGGATGGGATATGAACGGTTTAAAAAAAATCTACAGATACATTTCTTCCATGAAGCTTGCCCTGGTTTTGCTGGGACTGTTGATCATCGGATGCGTCATAGGTTCTGTGATACCACAAGGTCAGGTCATGAAGTTATATCAGCAGCAGTATGGTGACAGAACAGCGGGTCTCATTATGGCATTAAACCTGGATGACGTGTTTCACAGCTGGTGGTTTGTTACATTCACCATCTTTCTTTCGCTGAATCTCCTTACCTGTTCTGTATTAAGGACACCGGCACTCATCAGGCGTTGGAAGGATTATGAAAATCTTCCGGATGAAAAGGAGGCTTCAGGCAAAACTTCAGTTGAGAACAATCCAAACTTCATAGGCAGATTGGCAAAGAATCCCGAAGAATTCTTAAAAAGCCTTGGTATATCAAAATTCTCAAAAACAAATAAAGGTGTCATAGTCGGATGGAGGCACAAAGCGGGACTTTTGGGCCCTCTTATCACCCACATTGGAGTTCTTCTCTTGATACTCGGATTTTCTCTTGGTCAGATGACTAAGGTAGAGTATACCGTCTACGGGCTTCCCGGAGATGCAAAGCAGATAGGTGATACGGATTATGTGCTGGAGATCAATGCCTTCGACATTGGCTTAAGAGCCGATGACACTGTTGAACAGTATACTTCTGATATCACTGTTCGTAATGTGGCAACCGGCGAAAAAGAAAGCGGAACTGTTACCGTTAATGCTCCCGCCTCTATGTTTGGAATGAAATTTTTTCAGAATTCTACAGGATGGGCTGCAGATATGCATATCCTAAAAAACGGAGAGCTCCTTCAGGAAGAAGCATTGGAAGCAGGAAACTATGTCACTGTCTCTGATAAAACGGATCTGCAGATCGGTTTCATGGCTTTCTATCCGGATTATCATTTTGACAGAGAAAAGGGACCTATGACTCTGAGCTCTAAACTCAATAATCCGGCATATCTGTATATGGTCTATTTCCAGGGTTCGGTTCTCGGAATGAACACGCTCATGGAGGGCGAAGAGCTGACCATAGATGAATATACCGTAACCTTCGATAATCCAAGAAACTACACACTTATCCAGATCAAGAAAGACAATTTCACATATTTTGCACTTCTGGGCGGAGTGGTTCTTCTTCTGGGATTATTCCTTTCTCTTTATGTTCAGCCGGAGAAGCTGTGGCTTGAACCGGAAGGGGACGGATATGTGGTTTACGGAAGCTGCGGAAAGAGCGGACTTCTTTTTACCGAAAGAGTTAAGGCGAAGCTGAAGGAGATTAACACATAGGCTTAATTAATATTGAGCAAACCGAAATAATATCAAAATGGCTGCTCTGACGAGAATGGTTAATATAGGGGATTTGAGAATGAAAAGTGAGATGCTCTTTAATTTAGAAAACAACTTGTTCACGATCGCCATGCTTCTTTATTTTGTGAGCATGATTTTGTTTTTCGTGTTTTTTGCGGTCAAAAATCTTAAGATCACAAAAATTGGTAATATGACACTTATCACGGGGTTCCTGCTTCATACCCTTGCAATGCTTATAAGGGGCATAAATGCGGGAAGGCTCCCTTTGACAAATCAATATGAATTTGCATCTGCATTTGCCTGGGGTCTATGCTTTGTATCCATTATCTTCATTTACAAATACAAATTTCAGGCTCTGGCAACCTTCTCTGTGCCGGTAGTATTTTTGATGATAGGATATGCCGCCATGCAGAGTAAAGAGGTTCACGAGCTCATGCCGGCCCTCAGAAGCAACTGGCTTGGATTTCATGTGTCTACTGCCATCATAGCTTATGGTGCCTTCGGGGTATCTTTCGCAATATCCATAATGTATATCCTTCGTGAAAAATCCTCTGACAATGCTTTCTTCCGACAGCATGTGCCCTCCGGTGAGAAGCTTGACCTCATAAGCTACAGAGCTGTAAGTCTAGGCGTTTTATTCCTTAGTTTCTGCATGATCTCCGGCGCAATCTGGGCAGAAAATGCCTGGGGAAGCTACTGGTCCTGGGATCCGAAGGAAACCTGGTCTTTGGTTACCTGGTTTATCTATTTTATCTATCTTCATCTGAGACTCAGAAGCGGATGGAA
>JAILDF010000137.1 GCA_024689585.1 Oribacterium sp. | reverse complement strand
TAGTCAGGTACATGCTCCTCTATATGCATGGCATGGCTTGTTCCCACGGCAATGTAATTATAGTCAAAGAATCTGTCATAATCCTTTACCTGCCCGGAAAGCCGCACGTAGGTGTCTGCGTCCGACTTGATCTCTATTCCGTAAAGGCTGTCTTCCGTGACCATAACCACATCCGCCCGGCTGCTGCCCATGATCTTCTCTTCTATTATCCTGGTTTTCCCATAGGTGTCTTCAAGAAAGGAAAACAGGGGTTCTCTAATGTCTCTATCGTACAACATAGTTACCATGATACCACATTGCCTGAAAAAGCATTAAAAAAACTAGAAAAAAACCCTATTCCTTTTTATAATTGAGAAAGTATGAAAAAATGAGGGATTTTTAATTATGAGTAAAGACGAAAAGAACAATGTTCCTGAAACAGCAAACGAGTCAGCTGCAGCTTCCCCAAATGAACCCGGCTCCGGTAACAACACCGGTTCCACGCTTACAAAAAAAGGCACAACACTACTCACAGTGCTTATACTGATGATAGTTGCCATAATCGGTGCCTTCGGTTATATGGTACACACCGCCATCACTGAAGATGCCATCGATGAGTCTGTTAATGCAGAACGCATCAATGCTGCAAATGAAAGACTTCAGCTGGAGACAGATGCAGACGGAAATATCATCACAAAGGGTAATGACTCAGAGTCAGCTTCTGCTGTTCTTCCGGAAGAAAACAGTTTTCTCAACAAGCTTAATGCCGGGGAGCCGGTTTCCATTCTTGTTATCGGTGATGTTTTCGGCACAGGCGCAGGCGCTAAGGACGGAACAAGCTGGACAGATCTTCTGACTTCAAATATAAAAGAAAAATTCGGATCCGAAGTTTCGGTAAATAACCTTTCTCTTCCTAATGGAAACAACGCCTACTCTGCTTATGTAACTCTCATGAATGAGGCAGCCGGAAATAAGGATTCTGTCTATGATGCGGTTATCGTAGCTTTAGGTTACTATGATGCGCCATTTACTTTTGACCTTCAGTATGAGGGCCTGCTTCGATCCATAAAGCTGCAGTATCCTTCCGCAGAGATCATTGGCCTGATCGAATCAGCATCGGTAACAGAGCCGGGCGGATATTCAGATGAAACCGCCACATATATAAGAAACCTTCTTGAGCACTATGGTGCCATCGTCGCCAACATGGGTGAAGCCTTTATGGTTACCGGTCAGGATGTGAACACTTTCACAGATGACGGCGTTCTTCCAAATGCTGACGGCCAGAAGCTCTATGCAAACTGGATAGTTCGTAAGATAAATGACAGGCTCAAAAATCCCGGGGGCAGTGTTCCGGAGAAGGATAATGCCGGGGTTTCAACAATTTCAACATTGGAAGCTGATGGAACCATAGCACCTGTTAATCCTGACGCTACCCTTTACGATCATTACTACTACATCGCATCAGACAGTTTCCAGCGTCTCGATGACTGCAACTTCATCATCGGAGCACAGGAGCTTATGGCTCTCGGTTCAGAAACCGTCGGTATGATCGGTCTTGATTATGACTATCTCTACGGAACTAACACCGCCCAGGTAGTCATCGACAATGACATCTTCGGAGGTCTTTCTTTTGAGAAGGAAGATACATCTCCCGAAAGACATATCCGTATAGTTGATAACGATGCTTCAATTAATGACAGTATCGCAGTCAGCTTCGCCACAAAGGAACAGGCAGACGGTTTCCATGGTCTCATCATAACCGGAAATCTCAGCTTCAATCAGCCTCAGGACAAGTACGAGAAGCTTCCTCTTCCACCTGAAACCACGGCTCCCGAGACCACCGTTGAAGAAACTACCGTAGAGGAAACCACTGTTGCTGAAACTACTGCGGCTGAAACCAAGGTTCAGGAAACTACTGCAGAAGAAACTAAGGCTGATACAGTAAAGAACGAGACCGAAAGCGAAGCAGAAAAGGATAAGAAGAAGCAGGAAGAGACCAAAAAGGAAACCAAAGCTTCCGAAACTAAAGTTCCTGCGAAAAAAGCAACTCCAAAGCAGACTGAAGCCCAGGCTCCTGTTGAAACATCTGCTACAATCACAGAAACCGTTGCTCCTGAAACCGCACCTGTTCAGACTGCTGCTGCAGAAACATCCGCACAGGTAGAAGCTGAAGTAGTCCCTGAAACCGCAGCAGCAGAAACACCTGAAGCAACCGAACAGGCTGTTATCAGTGATCCTGCTGACTCTGCCACCATCGTAGTACCTACAGTACCCTACACTGTTGAACCCGGCCAGGGAATAGATGTCAGTCAGTGGAATACTGCAGGTCCAACCGTAGGCATAACAGTCACTCCGTAATTATTCAATAAAGATCTTTCAGAGCCCCCTGTCAGTTAAAGCTGACCGGGGGCTCTGTTTTTTCCGAACAATCCATCAATAAAGGTATATCTTCCGGGCACCAAGCTACATTATCCCGGAACGGGCTATTACCATTTGACCGGATTTTGCGAGAATATTCAAATAAAGTTAATTGATTTTTACCGCTAATGAAAGTATTATTAATCACTGTGTTAATCAGCACCTTGCGCACAAATGAAAAACATTGCGCATCAAACGTGGATGGCCAAAGCATTAACCTTCCACAGCATTGATATTAAGGAGATAACAATGGATTTCAAAACTTTTTTTGAGAATAACAAAAAAGCCTGTATAGGTGGAGCCGCCGGCGTAGCGGTTATACTGCTTGGCATCGCCGCCATAAGCGGTCAGAACAACTCCGCCAAGACACCTCAGGAGACAACATTAACCGAAACTTCTGCCGGTCAGCAGAAAGATACAAACGAGAACGCTGTAACCGGAAATTTTTACACCAAGCTCAATAACGGAAAGCCTGTATCAGTTTTAGTTATAGGCGATGGATTTGCTGCAGGAAGCAATCTCGAAGATTCCTCTGCTGCGTGGGCCGAGCTTCTTTCCGCAAAAATAACAGAAACCTTCGGCTCCGAAGTTCTGCTAGACAACTATTCTCTTCCTTCAGACAACACGGTTTACTCAGGATATGCTGTTGCAAAGCAGCTCCCCGAAGATGTGGAATATGATGCGGTTATTCTGAGCTTTGGAAACTACGACGATCCTTCAAGCTTCGGCATTTTTTATGAAGGCCTCATCCGTGCCCTTGCAACAAGATGCCCTGAAGCAACCCTCATTTCTCTCGTCGAGCCTTCCTCTGTCACTAATCCTGAAGGCTACGCCGATGACAATGCTTCCGCAATTCAGAACATCACAGATCACTACTACGGTTTGACGGTAGATGTAGCAAAGCTTATGGAGGCAAACGGCAGCAATGCGGCAGATACTGTTGCTGATGATAAGATAAATCAGAACGCTGACGGTAATTCAGCAGTTTCGGATGCGATCATCAAAGCAATCCGTGAGCATTCAGAGAATGATAACACTCTCACTACTGCTTCAGAAACCCTCAACACTGCTTCAGATGCCCTTGAAAACTTTACTTACATCTCCGCAGGTGACTTTGAGAAGGTCGATGACACCACATACGTATACCTTGCAGATTATATCCGGGATGACAACGATAATCCTGTTTCAGGTTTACTTGCTATCGACTATGAATATCTTCCGGGCTCCAATGATGTTTACGTTACTGTTGACGGCAATCCTTTCGGACGCTCCACAGTTGATTTTAAGGGCACAGAATCAGAGCAGCATATCGCACTTATTAATGATGATTTTGAGCCGGCAGAAACCATAACCGTATCCTTCGGATCAGCTGACGAGGCCAATACCTTTGCAGGAATCATCGTTTCGGGTAATGTTAAGCTCCCTATGTCCTATGATGAGTTCGAAACAAAGGAGATCCATCAGTTAAGTACAGAAGAAATCAGAGCGTTATTCGGTGAAGCCGAAGATGAAAACGGATCCGGAGGTCCCGGTTCAGAGGAAACCGAGACTGCTGCTCCCGAAGGAAACCAGGACGGTGATACAAAGTATATCGATGGTTTGCTTTATGAATATTATCAGGGCGAGTGGTACGAAGTTATAAATGATGACTCAGGAAACCCTGATATCGGTATAAAAACACAGGTAGCTCCTACAAGATCTGCAAATGAAGTAATCTCTCACAAAGAAGTTGTTACTTCTGCTGCTGCAGGAACAGAAACTGCCGCTGCTGTGGCAGAAACCACTGTAGCAGAAACTGCTGTAACCGAGACTGCTGCCGCAGAAACCGTTGCTGAGACCGCAGCTGAAACAGTTGCTGAAACCGTTGCGGAAACTCAGGCAGAGACAGCTGCAGACAACGGCACAGGCTTTGAGACTGCTGTTGATACACAGGCAGCTGCAGCAGATTTTGCAGCAGGTGGAACAGATGCCATCGGTAATGTAACCGAAAGTGTTGCCGGATAAATCTATAAACATCAAAAAACAGCCATGTGAGTGATCACATGGCTGTTTTAAATTTGAATCATCCTGCCTTTTCATTTCTGCGGTTCTTCGCATCATAAAGTGAAAATGCGATATTTGTAGCATGGTCTCCTACACGCTCAATTCCGGAAATGATATCTGAGAAGAATACACCTGCCTGAGCTGAACATGCACCCTCGCTGAGACGCTGTATATGCTTGTCCTGAAGCTCACGCTCAAGCTTATCTGTCTGATTCTCAAGATCTCTTACCTTCTCCATGTTTGTCATATCTCCTGTAACAAACATATCCAGAGAATCCTTCATAAGCTCTTTAACAATAGCCATCATGCCTGTAAGCTCTTCTTTTGCAGTCTGTGACAGATGAACGTCTTTTTCATTAAAATACTTAACTATGTCCGCTATATCTTCTGCATGGTCTCCGATTCGCTCTATATCCGAGCAAACGTGGAAATATCCTGCGATGAGATCCGCATCACGCAAAGGAATGGCATTCTGGTTGATCTTTGTCATGTAAGTGTTGATCTGCTCGCAAAGCCAGTCGATATATTTCTCTGTTTCATAGACCTTTTCGACTCCGGAAACATCTTCGTTGAGAAGACAATCCATGGCTGTGGTGAGGTTGGTGAAAGCAGCATTAGCCATTCTCTCCATTTCCTGTTTAGCCATATAGATGGCAACCGCAGGGTTAGGAAGCTTGTTAAGATTGATATATCTGAGTTTGAAGATATCTTCGCTTTCTTCCGGCTCATCGCTGTCTTTAACGAGAACATAGGTAAGCTTTATGATCTGATCCATAAACGGATAGAATACGATTACCTGGAATACCTTGAAGATAAAATGGGCAAACGCTATGTTTCGTCCCAGGGATCCCGGATCATCTCCGATTCCTGAAATAGTTCTGATGATGGTTTCGATCTGCGGTGAAAACAAAAGCAGGAGGACAAACATCAGGATCGTTCCGAAGATATTGAAAAGCAGATGAATAAGCGCTGCGCGCTTTGCATTATTGTTGCCCTGGATTGCAGTGAGAACCGCACTTGAGCAGGCTCCGATATTACATCCAAGGATGATGAACATACATATCCTGAGATCAACGAGTCCCATGGAACCCATAACAACGAGAATGGATACCGTCACCGAAGATGACTGTACGATCGATGTTATGACGAATCCCATCAGTACGCCAAGCACAGGATTGGTGAAGCTTGACAGGAAGGTTATGACAGCCGGGATCTCTCTTAGGGCTGCCATGGAACTTGACATGGTGGATATACCCACAAACAGAAGTCCGAATCCCATCACTATCTCACCGGATTTCTTCACAGTAGGATTGGGAATAAAGTTCATCATTACGGCACCGAAGAAAACAAATATAGGTGCTATAGCCGATAGTCTGAAGGCTACGAGCATCGCCGTTACGGTGGTACCTATATTGGCACCAAGTATGATACCGCAGGCATTGGAAAGTGCCATCAAACCGGAATTAACAAAGGTTACAACCATAACCGTCGCTGTACTGGAGGACTGTATAACAGCCGTAAAGAACAGTCCCACCAGCACTCCCGTCAGTCTGGTTCTTGTAAACGTCTCCAGTATCTTTCGCAGCTTGTTACCTGCAACCTTCTCGATACCATGACTCATCATGTACATGCCCGCTATAAAAAGACCAAGTCCTCCTATCAGGCTTACCAAAATCGAAATCATCTGATTCTCCCCTGTTTAATTTTTGTGAACTTTGCAAAAACGCCATTCTCATTAAGTATATCTCACTATTCTCTATTAAAATAGTGTGATTTTATAGAAAGCATAAAAAAAATAACATAAATTTTTAAAAAATAGTAACAATACGAAATATGTATCTAAAAAAATAATCCGGCTTAAATAACCCCCGCAGTGAAACGTTTTCCTAAGCGCCTCACTCACGGGGGGTATAAATCTATATTACAGTTTCTGTTTAACCGTAGTGTTATGCTATTCTTGCGTCTGTCGTTTTCTTCTCCCTATAACCTATAAAGGTCATCAAGGCTATCAGCAGGAGGCATGCTCCAACTATGAAATAAACCTTAGATAAAGAACTGGTGGTTCCGTAAATATCCAGTATTCCATGAAAAACCGAGCCTGTTGTCAGGGTGGCAATGCCGGATCCCCATAAGTTTATGGTGTACATTGGCGGGAAATCCTTTTCCTCTGCACCCTTACCCATACGGTCAGAAGCGATAAAAATCCACGGCAATACGCCTAAAATCAATGGGATGGCAAAGGCATATATCATATAGTAGGAATAAACCCCAAAGCTGAAATACTCATAAACTGCGCCGAAAACAGCTACAGCTATGGTGATCAGAACATAGCCCATGACTTTTTTTGTTGCCTCGCCGGAGTTTTCCCGTCTCTTCGCGGTCAGCATTTCGTTCTTTTTGCTTACACCCTCGTCCTGTTTATCATATCTGATATTGTTTTCTTTCATTTTCTGTCTTCCTTCCGTCAGGTACTCTCTGCTTCAGACTCAGTCTCCTTCGCCAGGTAAACTATGTCACTGACTGATCTTTCCTTTATATTGTTACCGCCTGTGGTTGGCTTGTTAATGATCTCTCCGTTGAAATACAGGGTGCTTGAGCCACCGCCGTCGAGATTGTAGGCAGTTGTGCAGCCCAGACTCTGCATAAACTCTGCAAGCTGGTACAATGTCAGGCCCTCAGACTCATCGGTTCTTCCGTCGGTAACCACAAATACATAGTGTCCGTCCTCCAGAATACCTATAGCCGTTCTCGGATTGGAGGCCATGGCCTTACCTACTTCCTCATCCTTTGTTACAGCTATTTCTCCGCTCTCCACAAGACCAGGTCCGAAGTTGAGGACATCCACCGCTCCGGCAGCCAGAACCTCCTCTGCTGAAAGGTCATTCTCCGAGAAAATCTCGAAGCTTCCGTCTGCAAGTATGGCCAGATCCTCATTTCCTCCCGAGGTGGATCTGTAAAGTACTCCATTTCTTATAACATATCCGTCATTCTGCGCCCCGTAAAAATCTCCGTTAATTGCAAGAATTGCATCATTCTCTTCTGCAGTAACAGAAGTAGCTTCCTTTACATTTTTGCCATAAGTGTCATCCGCAAAGGCGGTCTGAATGAGATCAGCGGCGCTGAAGGCTGATTCGTCAAGCTCGGTGGCATCTCCCAGGAGCTGTATATCCGCAACGTAAATGGAGGTATCATTTGCCCTGTATTCACTTAAGGTTATGGTCTTAACGCTGTCAGTATAGGTTCCGATAACTTCATCTGAACTAACAGTATCTATAGTTGTTGATACTTCTTCCTCAGCCTTTGAAGTGTTGCTTTCCTTATTTTCAGATGTTCCGGAAGATTTACTGCCAGGTTTACCCGAAGGCTTTTTTTCAGTCACCCCTGATGGTTTCTCTCCCATTCCTGAAGGCAGGAAGCCCGGGAAATCTTCTCCGGGTTTCATCCTTTTTTTGCTTTCTCCTTCAGTGCTTTCTCCATCGTTGCTGCCTTCAGGTCTTTCCGGTCTGCTTTTTTTGGAATGCTCCTCTGAAGCAGTTTCTGTATTGCCTTCAGATCCACTCTCCGCTTCGGAAACATCCTCCTCCGATTTGCCCAGGTTCTCGGCATTGGCACCGGTTCCTTTTGCGGTTTCAAACACGCTTTTATCGACCTCTACCGTTCCTTCGGTATTCAGTGACACCGACTGCTGCACTGTTCCTTCTGTATAGCTTCTTGGAATTACAAATGTGTCCAAAAGAGCATATCCCGTAAATGTTGTGAGAGCCAGAAATGCTGTCAGTCTGTATTTCCAGCTACTGAAAAATTCCTTCATAACTTGTTCCTTATTTTCTATTCATTTTCTGATATCCGGTTCCGGTATTAGTCCGGCTTTGGTTCATGGCATTCAGGTCAGTATCATTTCTGTTTTATGCTACCCCGTAATCCTGAAAGGAATTATGTTTTCCTTTCGCCAGGTCTTTATTATCTCCGGTCTGTTTTGCCGCAACCCTCATAGGCTGTGCGGAAACTTTAGTTTGTTCAACACCCTTTCCCGATGATGCAAATACAAATCGTCTCTGAAGTGTGAAATTCACAAAGAACATCAGTATCTCTATGCAGACTTTTGCGATCATTGGGTTCACCGGAATAAATTTTGTTACTGCACAAAGGAGTGTTGTATTCAAAGCGAGAATTGTTACTGCAAGGAGAATATACTTTCCTGCGGAATTTGCCACACTCTCTTTATTCTTTTTTTCAGCCTCAATGTATTCATTATCGGTACCTGCGAAAACAAAATTCCGGTTGATGCTGTAATTCGCTGTAGCACTGATCAAACGGGCGAAAACATTGGCACAAAGCATCACAGAGGCTGTTTTTCCAAATAGTTCTACGATGCATCCGAAAATGGCAAAATCTATGAGAAAACCGGCGAATCCGGAAAGGCTGAATCTAAACAACTCCTTGTAGATACGTATCGAATCCTTAAGGGGATTGAAATGACTGCCGGCATTGTTGTCGATATAGATAGTCTCTATGGGAAGCTCCACCATGGGCACCTGCTCCCGGGCAAAATCCATGAGCATATTCATCTCGTATTCATAGCGGTCACCCGGAACCGAAAGCATCCTGTCCATAAGTTTTTTGGAAAAGGCTCTGAGTCCGGTCTGGGTGTCGTAAATGCTGACTCCGGAAAGAAGTCTGAACACATTTCTGGTTATTCCATTGCCTATACGGCTTCTGATCGGTGAATCCGGTCCCTGCTTACGGCTACCCAGTACGAGAGTTCCGGAATGAACCGCTGCATGCTCCACCAGTCTTGCAGCGTCACTTATCCTGTGCTGTCCGTCAGAGTCGATGACTACTACCGCATAGCTGTCTTCACATTTGTATTCTTCTTTAATATAGGCAAATGCCTGCTTCATGGCATATCCCTTGCCCCGGTTTTCAGGGTAACGGATCACATGGGCAAAGCTCATGACATCTCCGAAAATCCTGTCATATTTTTCCACCGGTACTCTTCCGCTCTTAACAGAGTTTCCTGACACAGATCCGTCATCCACCACCACAACCTCAAAACCTGAAGCTGAAGCCTCAGAAGCTACCTCTATCAGCATCTCATCCGGCTCATATGCCGGAATAACCGCTATCTTTATAAGTGCTGTTTCTATATACATAATTTATGCTCCTTTCAG
>JAILDF010000128.1 GCA_024689585.1 Oribacterium sp. | reverse complement strand
CTGCAGCTTAATGCCAGAAATAAACGGCAAAATTCATGCGCTTATAGAGCCGGTTAGATTGACGTCTATGTGTCAGATATTAAGGCTTCAAAAACAGCGTTAATAAATGAGGGAAATAGTGTGACAAATACTTATCATCGTTACTTGTGTCGTCGGCTGAAAGCGGCGGAATGGAGATTTAAATGATCGAAGATTATGGAAAGGCAAAGCGCAGGGGAGATGCCGGGTATCGCAGGGATGTGATCGCCGGCAGATATCCTTATCTGACGGCACTGGATGATATGATCGCTTCTGCCGATATAGCTGCAGAAAACAGACTGGGAGTGATGGAGATACCGATCTCCGCTATCTCCGGGACCAGGACCCGCGGCAGGCAGGAGGCATTTGCAACCAATTTCATGCCCATTCTTGACTTAAATACAGAATTTGCCATGAAATGGAGCTCTCTTTATGATGCAGCCATGAATGAAGGCATCAGAGACGCCATACTGGTTTATGAGTACATGGGCCGCTTTTATGTACAGGAGGGAAACAAGCGTGTTTCCGTATCCAAATATATCGGTTCGGATTCCATTGTGGCGGATGTCATCAGGCTTATGCCCGAGAGGACAGGCAGCAAAGAGGACAATATCTATCATGAGTTTGTTGAGTTCTTTAAGGCAGCGGGATTTTACGGGATAAGATTCAGCGAAGAAGGACAGTATCAGAAGCTTTGCGATGTACTGAAGCTGCCTATGTCAAAGCCCTGGGAGGCAGAGGTAAGAAAGAGCGTCAAAGCAGCCTTCAGCAGGTTCTCCAAAATTTTCATCAGGAAAAGCGGAGACCGTCTGGAGATGAAAACAGGCGATGCCTTTTTGCTGTATCTCACGGTATTCGGACTTTACAATATCCAGGATGTTTCCGATGCACAGATTGAAAAAAATCTCGACCAGATCTGGCAGGAATTCCTGAAGGAGTCGGATGATATCAGCCTTGTTAAGGAACCTGAGCTTCTGGAAAAGCAGGAAAAGCCTAACATTTTCAATATTTTCACCTCGAAGTCAGGCTTCAGGGGCAATGTTCTGAAGGCGGCATTTATCTATGAAAAGAGTACTGAGAGCTCAAGCTGGGCCTACGGGCATGAGCTGGGACGTGCTTATCTTTCCGAAAAGTTCGGTGAGCACATCGAGACCATGGTATATGATGACTGCGGAACGCCGGAGCTTGTGCATGAGGCTCTGGAGAAAGCTGCGGAGGCCGGTGCCCATGTCATCTTCACAACCTCGGGAATGATGATAGACGAATCCGTAAAGGCGAGAGTTGAGCACCCGGAGATATACATTCTCAACTGCTCCGTAAATACAAATTACAACACCATAAGAACCTATTACAGCCGTATGTATGAGGCGAAATTCATCATGGGAGCCCTTGCGGCGTCACTGACAGACGGCCATGATATAGGATATGTTGAGCTTTGCCCCCAGTATGGCACTCTTGCCAATGTCAATGCCTTTGCCATAGGTGCCCAGATGATAAATCCCTATTCCCGCATACATTTAAAGTGGATGGAGCTAAAGGATTCAGACTGGAGAGAGGAACTCAGAAGAGAAAACATTATCACCATATCGGGTCCGGAGCTTACACCGCCCAAGGTTTCGAGAAAAGAATACGGCGTTTACATGGTTTCGGACGGGGATGTTGTTTCGAACATTGCCATGCCTATATTTGACTGGGGCAGGTTCTATGAGATCATCATAGACTCCATTTTGAGCGGAACCTGGGATAAATCAACATTAACAAAGGACCACAAAGCTCTAAATTTCTGGTTTGGAATGAAGTCGGGAGTTGTGGATGTCATTCTGTCGAGAGAGCTTGGTTATGCTTCAAGAAAAATGACAGAGGCACTTAAAAAAGGTATAGTTGAAGAGATGTTAAATCCTTTTGACGGAGAGTTACGGAGTCAGGAGGGCATCATCAAAAAGGAAACAGACCCGAGGCTGTCCGGTGAGGAAATAGTGAATATGCGTTGGCTCAATGACAATATCATAGGCACCATTCCTCCTATAGAGGCATTCAACGAGAGAGCACAGTATCTTATGCGCATAAGCGGATTTATGACAAATAAGGGAGATCTGAGTGATGAAGGTTCTTCTGATCGCTGACGAAGAAAACAAGGTGCTATATGAGCATTATGATCCGGAAAAACTCCGGGAGGTGGATCTCATCATATCTGCGGGAGACCTCCATGCAAGATATCTGGAATTCCTTGTGACCATGGGACACGCGCCACTTATTTATGTTCCCGGGAATCATGACAGTAACTACGTGTACTCCCCACCTATGGGGTGTGACTGCGCCGATGACAGGATCATTGACTTTCGGGGACTACGGATCCTTGGACTGGGCGGATCCATGAAATATAAGGAAGGACCGTACCTCTACACCGAAAGGGAAATGGAGAAGAGGATAGAACGTCTGAGACGTATGATAATGCTTTATAACGGTTTTGACATCCTGCTGACTCATGCCCCCGCAAAAGGCTACGGTGATCTCGAGGACCTGCCTCATCATGGATTTCAGTGCTTTAATGACCTCCTTATGAGGTATAAGCCCAAATACATGATCCACGGTCATGTTCACGGGAATTACGGGAAATTCAACCGTGTGCGTGTTCATCCCTCGGGAACTGTCATAATCAATGCTTACGACAAGTACGATCTCAACATAAAGAAGGAGGATCACCCGGAGGAGGGAAAGACAGGCTCCCTGCTGTACGATCTCTACAAGAACGTGTCTATGGGCCGCCGGAAGTATTACCCTCAGCTCCACGGAGAGGACAATGATGATAAATAATGACTGGGAGGCTTTGCTCAGGCCTGAGTTTGAGAAGCCTTATTATAAAAATCTGTATGAAAAGATAGACCGGGAATATAAGACGGAAAAGGTTTATCCCCCTGCTGAGGATGTGTTCAATGCTTTTCTCTACACGCCTGTCAGCAAGGTGAAGGTGGTGATTCTCGGACAGGATCCCTATCATGAACCGGGTCAGGCCCACGGACTTTCGTTTTCCGTAAAGCAGGGCATAGACATTCCGCCGTCACTGGTTAATATCTATAAAGAGCTTCATGACGATCTGGGGTGCTACATCCCAAATAACGGTTACCTGAAAAAATGGGCGGATCAGGGCGTGCTGCTTCTGAATGCGGTTCTGACGGTCCGGGCTCATGAGGCAAACAGCCATAAGGGCTTAGGCTGGGAAGAGTTCACGGACGTAGCCATCAGGGCGCTGAATAAGGTGGACAGACCCATGGTCTTCATACTGTGGGGAAGGCCGGCCCAGATGAAGCAGGCCATGCTTGACAATCCGAAGCATCTGATACTTAAGTCACCGCATCCGAGCCCGCTCAGCGCATATCGCGGATTTTTCGGTTCAAAGCCTTTTTCAAAGGCCAATGCCTATCTCGAGGAGAACGGCTTAAGTCCGGTTGACTGGCAGATTGAAAATATTTAATTTTTTTATAAAGGGGTTAGTATGAGTTTTGTAGAAATACTTAAGGTTTTGGTTTTTGGACTTGTAGAAGGCTTCACGGAGTGGCTTCCGGTTTCCTCCACAGGCCACATGATTCTTGTTAATGACATCATCAAGCTTCGTCAGCCTGCGGAATACTATGAGGTATTCCAGGTTGTGATTCAGCTCGGAGCAATTTTAGCGGTGGTTACCACATTTTTCAGACAGTTATGGCCCTTTGAAGCAAGACGCAGAGGCGGCATAGGCCTTGCACCCGCAAAGGTTGAGCTCTGGATCAAGATAATCATTGCATGCCTTCCCGCAGCGGTGCTGGGACTTCTTCTGGACGATTTCCTGGATACCTACCTTTACAACGGATTCGTGGTGGCTCTTACTCTTATCATCTATGGCGTGGCATTTATTCTCATCGAAAAGAGAAATGAATTAACCACCTTTTCTGTCAGAAGAGTAAGTGAGCTGGACCTCAAAACCGCATTATGGATAGGCTGTTTCCAATGTCTCGCCCTTATACCCGGAACCTCACGTTCAGGTGCTACCATAATCGGAGCCATGCTTCTCGGTGTTTCCAGAACAGCCGCCGCAGAGTTTTCATTCTATCTTTCCGTACCTGTCATGTTCGGAGCAAGCCTTCTGAAGCTTCTCAAGAGAGGTGCCGGATTTAATGCTGTACAGTGGTTCTACATGGTACTCGGAATGCTTATCGCTTACCTTGTAAGTGTATACTGCATAAGCTTCCTGATGAGATATATCCGTAAGCACAGCTTCACGATTTTTGGCTATTATCGTATAGTTTTAGGCGTCATAGTTCTCATATGGTTTGCCGTTTCAAAGGCCTGATCAGCGTGTAAGAAATACTTAAGAGGGACGTAACCGATTGTCGGTTGCGGGCCCTCTTTTTTTGGATTATTCTCAACATGTGATTATAAATAATTTCGGCCCGGCCGAAGTTATAAACATGAAGATCTGGGTGACCAAAAGGCGACCACCGGGGACGGTTCTCGCCGGCGAGAACCGTCCCCCCATGGCATCTTCGATGCGGCAGGGAAGCTGCATTTTTAGGTTATATGAAAGAGGAAGAAATGAAGAAGATAAAGGTAGCAATTGCAGCCGTTGTCATGTCACTGTGCATGAGCGTTTCTGCATTGGCAGCAACTGACATCGGACTTAATCTCGACTGGAAGTATGCTGAAAATACAAAGATCAATACCGGCAGGGCTAGGCTCTACACAAGTGATGCCGCCGATAAAAAGGGCATCACCATAGCTGTGGATGCGGGACACGGAACAGCAGGCGGAGAAGACGTGGAGGTATTCTGCCATCCCGACGGATCCGTAAAGGCAGACGGAAGCACCACATGTGAAGCCGTGACCAAGGGAATGACATTCCAGGATAAAGGAACCGAAGCAGACGCAAACCTTATGGTGGCAGAAAGCTTCAGGGATAAGCTTCTCTCCGAAGGCTATGACGTGCTTATGATAAGAGACGGTGAAGATGTG
>JAILDF010000127.1 GCA_024689585.1 Oribacterium sp. | reverse complement strand
TACTTCTCAAAGCTTGAAATCACCTATGAGCATAAGAAAGCCCACGAAGGGTATCTGAGACATCTTCTTTTCAGAAGAGCTGTTAAAACAGGGGAGATACTGGTGGACCTTGTGACCACTTCCCAGTGGGACAGCGCCATGAGAGTGCCTGCGCCTCAAGATGTGATCGACCAGCGGGCAAAGGAGCTTGATGAGTGGTACAACAGAAGATACAGTCCCAAGGCTCAGAAGAAGCACAAAAAGCCGGAGCCTGACAAATACATAAGAGTTAAGCCGGACGCTTCTGAAGAAGAAGTACTTAACGGCTGGAAGGATATGCTCTTAAGTCTGAAAGAAGAAGGTAAGATAGAGGGTACTTTCGCAGGAATACTTCATACCATCAATGATTCCCTTGCCGATGCAGTCACCGATATGGGAACCACCGTGCTTTATGGCAAGAATTATTTCTATGAGGAGATATTGGGCCTCAGGTTCAGGATCACACCCTTCAGCTTCTTCCAGACCAATTCACTGGGAGCAGAAAAGCTTTACAGCAAGGTTAGGGAGTATGCAGGCTTTAGTGAGCTTCAAAAGGAACAGGAAAGTGGAGGCATTAAAAAACCTGTGATCTATGACCTTTACTCCGGAACCGGAACCATCACCCAGCTTATGAGCAGTGTTGCCTCAAAGGCCATCGGTGTGGAAATAGTTAAGGAAGCCGTTGCTGCGGCTAGAGAAAATGCTGAGCTTAACGGAGTCACCAATTGCGATTTCATCGCAGGAGATGTACTTAAAGTTATCGAGCAGGGCGGAAGACTTATTAAAGAGGACGGAACATACGAGGATGCTCCGAGACCGGATTTTATCATCCTTGATCCTCCGAGAGACGGAATTCATCCGAAGGCTCTCAACAAGATCATAGATTACGGTGTGGATAAGCTGATCTACGTAGCGTGCAAGCCCACAAGTCTCGCAAGAGATCTGACCCCGCTTCAGGCCGCCGGATACAAGGTGGAGAAGCTTTGTCCCATTGATATGTTTCCTCGTACAAACAACTGTGAATGCATCGCGCTCTTAAAAAAAGAGAATAGGATATGAAGAATAGATTATTTAGTGCTTTGATTTATATTCTGTTTTACATATGTGTTTTAACCGGATGTAAAAAAGAAGTTAATATCTCTACACAAAATAACAAAGCAGAGATTACTTACGAATACGCTGAATATCCTTTGGAAAGAAACGGATTGGAACTGCATCTGGATTGCATGTCCGTAAGCGGAAAAGAAACCGGGAAGGATATCCTGCTTATCCACGGAGTTACTTACTCATCAAATGAGTTTGATACCGATTATGAAGACTACAGTCTGGTGAGAAAACTGGCTCAGGATGATTACCGGGTATGGCGACTGGATATCGCGGGATTTGGTCAGTCTGAAACTGTTGAAGACGGCTTTGTTCCCGACTCTGATTATGCCGCAGAAGACATACATGCCGCCGTAAACAAAATAGTCGAGGTGACCGGACATGACAAGATAGATGTTCTGGGATGGAGCTGGGGAACGGTAACCGTCAGCAGATTTGCTTTGAAAAATCCGGATCATATAAGAAAGCTTGTTTTATATGCGCCTATCCTTACAGGTGTGGGTGAATATGAAGTGACAGAAGCATTTCACCACAATACATGGGAACATGCAGCTGATGATTTTCAAAGATGCGGGGACGGAACATTTGACTACTCGATCGCAGATAAGAACGTCATTGATATATTCTGTTCAAACTGCTGGCACTATGACGGGGAGTATAGCCCCAATGGCGGAAGAAGAGACATTTGCGTATCCAAAGACACAGATTTGATCGACCTGAAAAAACTGAAAAATCCAACGCTGATCATTTGTGGAGGAAATGACCCGTATCTAAACTATGATAAAATAGAAAGCGCAAATGAAATGTTACCGGAGGGTTCGGAGGTTCAGGTGATTGACGGCGGTTCTCATGTGATCATGATTGAAAAACCGTATTATCATGAATTCCGGGACAAACTGATACAGTTTTTAGATAAAGAGTAAAAATAAGAAGAGGGCAGATAGTTATGACAACATGACTATCTGCCCTCTGTATTTTATGTTAATTTTGAGTTGTGATTTGATAACGGTATAAATGATACATATAATAGAGCCCACTCTGAGAATTAATCAAGTTATGTGCTTGTTAAAATGAGTATTAAACTTCGACCCTCAAGTCACCCTATGACAAACAGCAATCATTCTCCGGTCAGCTTTTCCCAATATTCTCCGGCGTTTTGATCTATATGTCCCCAGGCGTTCGGGATGGCATCGTTCCTGCTGGTTTCTTCATAGATCAGGATTACATCTCCGGTGTTAATATAAAGTGTTCGATTTCCCTTTTCCTGAGGTTCAGGTAAAGCTTCTTTAAACCTGGATCTGAGGTTTGTATATTTATCTCCGGGATTCCAGATGGCCCAGATAGGTGCACCTAATACACTTTGTAGTCGCTCGTGGGAAACAACAGCTCCGGGCAGCTCCCTGGTTGTAACCGATGGTTCATCCCATTTTCTGCATTTTGCAGACATTCCATTATTACCTTCAGCCCGGGATGTTACAGTCACGCTGTCAGCATTAGCACTAATGAGTGTCTCCTGCCTATCGAATTTAAATATTTCATTCTTACTGTTCCACTCAGCTTCTTCTGAACCACTCATATGTTCCGGTTTTGTTGGTTTACTCCAATAATACCGACTTTGATATACCAGGGTCTTAAGCTGCCATACAGGATCCGGCCGACCGACTGAAATGTAAATGTCCACAGATTTCTGCCCGTTAAGCTTAGGTATTTTTATATCTCCGTAAGTGGACTTTCCGGGATTAAAGTACCGTGGATTTTCAATGGCTGTAAACATCATCTGTGATGGTGCACCCATCATTAGATAGTGATAAAATGTGCATTCATATACTATATCGTTCTTCTTGCTTGCACGTGGCAGGAAATCTGCATTATACGGATAATTCATTCCCAAATTATTGTATGAAGGTTTGGTCGGATCTTTAAGATCACGAGGAATAAGAGGGAGGAATTTAGGCACAGGATTTCCTGCAAAGCGCATAGGGGTAATCAGGGCTTCGTCATCGTATCGTACGCCATTCCCGCCTTCTATAAATCTTTGATTCTGCTTGATCTTTTTCCAATCCACGCAATAAAGAGATTTTTTGAAAGGTACTCCGGCACCGAGTGTCGTGTCTTTAACATGGAAAATAAGTCTCGTATTCAAAACCGGAAGAAGTTTTGACGAAACCTCTTTTTGGATTTTCAGGCAGTTTTCTCTTTGCATTGATTGAATAACATTAACGATAACCGGAGCAAGTGCTTCACGGAGTTCTTCTTCAAGATTTTTTGAAATACTTATTCTTTCATTGCCCTTAGCTTCTCTGACCTTATTCTTCCATTTATTTATATCCAGTTTTCCCGATACCAGTGTATTTAGATATTGTTCCAAATCCTTGTCGGACATTTGCCAGAAGTACCAGGAATAGCTTCTAACCAGGTCGTCTATGGCCATTCCAAACAGTTCAGGATTGTCACCATAGAGTTCCGCAATTACCCGGATTGCCTCAGGCCAGCACCCAATGAGACGGATCTTCTCACTTCCCCAGGCCTTGGTGGAAAGACCCTTGCGTTTTACTGCTTCTTTTAATTTTGCCACTTCAGCATCTTCCATAAATGATGGCGGTGATATTTTCCCTTTTCTATACTCATCCACTTTTGTTTTTGCCTTCTGACCAAAATCTATTCTGTGGACAGAGGTTGTGTAGAAGTAATTATAGATTTGTTCCAGATCAGGGTCGTCATGAAGTTTCAGCAGTTCCACCTGGTTCGAATAATCTTCATAGAAATCGACACCGTAATTAAGAATAATGCTTGCTGCAGCACCAACCCAGCCTGACAAGGCAAGACCAAGAGCAAGTCCTGCTGCATATGTCGTTATTTCCATCTTATTCTTTTCTATTGCTCTCGGTAGATCCCTAATGACCTCCTGGATTGTAGAATTTCCTTTTTTTGCTTCCTCAAGGATTTTCAGACCTGTTAGTGCACCGTCAAGCAAGTCCATTGCATCACCAATTTCTTCTGCTTTTACTTCACCTAATAATTCATCAAGATCATAAACAAAATTACCTGTAAGATCATTGTAGTTATCAATAAGCCCCACATACGAAAGTACATCGCTGGTCAATCCGTATATTTTTCCACCTACAGTTTCTCCTCTGCCGGTGACAGCTGACTGAAGGACATTTCCAAGGTTCTTTACATCCTCCATAGTCTTTTTTTGATACATGTTCCACATGCGATTAAAGTCTATAGCAACATTCCAATTCATGGGATTATCAATGTTATCATCCGGTACTTCAACAAAAATACCGTCAGAAACATTGATCACGTCACCATCATTGGATGTGATACGCATAAGATTAGTATCAAACACGAATTTCTTTTCTCCAAAGAGACTCAAATGATCTGCATAAATGATATAGCTGGTACCGTCCTCACTCAGCTCGGAATACACATCCTCCCATTTTCCGTTTTCCTGATTGTACCAGACACATCCTCCCGGACATTCGGATCCTGTACGCGGGATAGTAATGGCGATATCTGTCGGGAATTTATTCTGACCTGAAGTGAGTTTGATATCATAGGCCTTTACGGCCCAGCCCTGCTTTCCCTCTGATTTTTCGGGAAGTTCTTTTACTATGAGCTGGTCGCTTTCGGATTCCAGATTCCAATAGTCGATATGAACCGCTGCGCTTCCGGCATTAGCAGTGGGGGACTCCCAGGATATCACTGTTGTTTCTGCTTTAGCAGAATTAAGCTCCTTTTCACTGTACCGTACGGTGATATCTCCGGCATCATCGGAAAAGCCGTCAGCAGAGTTGGAAGTCACATTGCCACCGAGGTCCAATTCACTCAGTACTCCATCATGAAACTCTTCAATTGCCGGAAGCAAGAATCCCGGTTTAACCAGGCTTGTAAAAAGTAGTATAAAAACCAAAAGAATGGCGATTACAGGTTTGAAACCGGATTTTTTCTTCGCTTTCTGTAATAGCATTCCTTGAGGAACTCTATTAGACTGATGCAAGGGTCTTGACTGATTTACATTGGATGTATATTGTGGTTGTCCTGCCTTAGTAGCATTTGAGAACTGCTGTGAAGGTCTATTCTGCCTTGCATTTGCCAAATTCTGTTTTAGTTTATTCTGCGGAATGTTTGCTGTTGATACTGCCGTTCCGCACTTGGGACAGAATTTAGCGGTAGTATTCAATGGTGTCCCACAATTTCTACAGAAATGTGCCATATTATCTGACCTCCGTATGTACGTTTAATCTATCGGGAGAATTAACACTTAGTAAAACATATATATTTATACTTCGGCGGAGTTTTAAAATTTGTTAATGGAGTTTGCTGGGATTTGCAACTATCTTTCAAGGATGTCAAAAACATAAAAGAAATTTTCTAAAAATCAAATAAGCACACTGTATTTATAGTATACTTACATATACATACACAGACTGTTTTCTCTATTAAGGGAAGATGAGAATGAAAAAAACTACGTCTCCTGAGATTACCAAGTACCCAGTATTTTATAAAGAGGTAGAATTATGAAGTATTGTAAGTTTTGTGGAACACAGCTCCGTGATGATGCATCTTTTTGTTCTCAATGCGGAAAGAACGTTAAGATGTCTGCCCCAAATATGATGCCTAAACAAGGGAATGGACAGAATATACCAGTTCAAAACATGATGCCCGGTAAAAGTAATGCACCCCGGATGAATGGATCGCAGATGAATGCACCCCGGATGAATGCACCGAAGTGTCAAAAAAAATCCGGCGGAGGATTTAAGAAGGCGCTTTGCTGTATTCTTGCAGTTGTGCTGTTCGTTGAGCTTGCATTTTTCCATCCCGGATTTCTCAGAGGAAAGGAACCGGTAGAAACCATAACTCCAACAGAGCCTGTAATCCCGGGAAACGGAAATGAAAACGGGAATCCAAAAGGAAAAGATATTAAGCTAACGGATTTTCAAAAAGAAGTAGTTCGATGCCTTGGAACTACAGAGGATGCATTTAAAGAAGCTTTAAAAAATCCCATTGAAGTAACACCGGAGAATTCTCCGGGAAATCCTTCATTTATCGATGTTTCATTTTCGGAGTCGGAGTTTGATGAGGCTCCGACCCTTACGGCGGATGTTTCCAGAGAGTTCCCTGAAGCTGATTTTCCGGAATTTGGAATTCATATAGACCTGAAATCATGGAATCTACTTAATGATACTGACACACTGATCGTAAAAAAGCTTCCATGGAAGAAAGATCCTGTAACAGGCTGTGAACTCTATACATACAGCTATTCCCTTGCATCAGGCCAGGATCATTTCAGTACAAATGTAGAGGTTACGGTTCCTATTCAAGGAGACCCACGGATCTTTGACGGGGTACTTTATAGGAATGATTCTACAGGTAAGTGGGAAGAGGTATATTATAAGCTTTCAGAGGACGGTCACAGCTATATCGCCCACATGGATCATTTTTCGGAGGATGCTCAGAAATCAGATCCTGAGACTCTGAAAAAAATGAAGGAAATGGGAATGACCGTTGAACAATTTTATAAGGAGAACGGAAAATCCCTGTTTAAAATAATGCCTTATGAGGATGTTGCCAAATATGTCGGGTCACAGACCTGGTTGTTTGGCGTTGGACTTACAAGCATTCCTGATTTTGATAAATTCTCGAGACTTGATTCGAATAATGCAAATAAAATCCTGTCAGAAATCATGAATGAGTCCGGCGGTATCCCGGCAGAGGCATCAATTACAGAAGCCCTCGGCACCTTAGGAATACCAAATGATTTAGCCAGTGGAGTTTCAAATACATTGGAATTATTGAAACAATCTAAGGAGGGTACTTTTCGCGCTTATGCAGGTCTGGGATTAACCGGGATGGGCACATTGCTACTCTGGCTTAGGGTGGCGGATCAATACAGGAGAGGGGTGGATCCGCAGAAAATCAAACAGTCCAATAGATGGAATTTTCTGAGTACTCTGTCAGGTCTTTCCGGCGCTATAATGAGCCAGCTTGGATCTATGGCTACTGCTGCCGGAACAATGGTAGCCGGTGTTTCAGCAGGAGCTGTTCTAACATATAGCAGTGTCTTCATGGCGGCATTTGGTATCGGTTTTTATATAGCTTCTTTATATGATGGATACGTGGAGAAGAAAAATAAGGAAAAGGAGGAACAGACCTTTTCAACGATAGAGGAAGCTGCTTATTTTTACTACCTGACCGAGTATGATATGAGTGACCAACGTGAAGTTATTAAGACAGGAAACATCATGTCCTCCGCAAGAGCATTTGAGAGAGTTGTGGGAGAGGATCCGACAGAATATGATGATACCCATGATCATCATAATAAGAGAGTAGATCTTAAAGGTAAGAACTGGGCCTATGCCTTACGATATTTATTTGATAAATATCAATCGAATCCCAAAGAGCTTGATAGGCAGGTCAGAAAACTCTATAACCGTTTTGTCGACTCCTTCTGGACAGTAGATGTTTCAGATGAAGAACGGTATTACTGTTGGTGCAAAGCTTTGGATAATATACTTGACAGCGGTTATTTTGGCTATCATTACAGCCCTGGATCTAACCCGAGTGAGAATACACTTAAAATACTGGGGATTACAAGAGAAGAGCATGACCGTAGATGCAAATTGCAAAATATGGTGGATAATGCCGGGTCCGTGGATAAGTTTTTCGAAAGATTTACATCCGAAAAATCTAAATATGTAATGTTCAACAAACTGACCGACGAACAGGTTATGGCATTTAAAACCAGGGCATACAACACCTTGATTGATCACATAAATCCGATGATCTATGAGATTTATCAGACAGAATATGAAAAAGGTATAGTAGAAGCAAGAATCAAGCTTCGTGATGAGGTTCTTCCTTTCCTGAATACCCGTATCACTTTTTATGCCAAAGATCTGTCACTCAAGAACGGAGAGTTTACAAGACTGGAATCTCCATATTACCAGTTCAAAGAGGATGGTGTGGGGAAAAAGGGTGCTAATGTTTTCGAATTTGTAAGCGATCATAACCCTGTATTTGCTCCTGCCAATGACGGTGCAGGACAGTTCTGCAACTGGGGACTTTATCTCTTTGCGAACAGGGACACGCCGGTTCTTCTGGAAACCAATGTTTATCATTATTTGCGCTTTGGCTGTCCTACCAAAGTGAAAGTGAGGGAGACCATAAGTCCATTTGGAACAACACTTCCGGAAATCGAAGGAACCGTCAATTGGAAAGATGTGAAACTGACCACGGATGAAAATTCACTTTGGAATGCTCTTCCGAAAAATAAGGGCGGAAATAATGCGCCTGTACTTCCGATAAAGGATATGAAAGTTCCCATCGAATATGAGTCGGGACAAGAACCGGATATCGAAAAGTTTTTTGGTTACTGGGAGCAGGTAGGAGGACCCGGAAACATTATCTCCATAAATCGTGGTGGTAAAAAGGAACTGCTTGCATATGGAGAAAGGTACACAGAAAACGACGGCAAAAAGAAAAAAACCTTTGACAATGGATTTGCCGTGGATGACTGGTATTATGACCGGCAAAAACGAGAGTTAACCCTTACGTCATCCGGCTTCCTAAGGGGCATGATAGAATGCACACTTATCGATGATGATTATATCGAGATAAAGAACGGTCAGGGAGACATCAATCGTTATATAAGGACAGATAATGGTTATGACGTAAGTAAATTGACAGAAACCTATAATGGAAGCCCCTCCGGAAAGACAACTATGGGTGTAGGCACAACTGTAAACACTTTGACTTTTGGAGGAAGCGACAAGAAAGAAACAAAGGAAAGTAAATAGAGGTGGAAAAAGAATGAGTGCAATTGATTATTCCAAAGATCATCCTGAGTATTACGAGCGCATGGTGGCAGCTTATTTGATAGGCTTCTCCGTCACAAAGGAAGACCTTGAAACATATCCGCATTTGAAGTTTGCCACCGGCGAAAGTGATACCGGCTGTATCGTCAGCTGGAACACTGAAGGACAGAAGAACGTGGAGACCAATGCTCATAACGTGGTGGTAATGCCTAACACCATAAGCATTAACCCCCTCAACTGGAAGCTTGATGACACGTACGCTCCGGCAAGCGAGAATCTGGGGTCACTGGTATTTAACGAGAAAGCAGAAGAGTATGAGATCAAAGACATAGGTGCGGACGCACAGGTTGTTCCCGGCCGTGGTGTGGTTGTGACAAATGCCAACTTCCCTGCCTCCGAGATGACCGAATATTTCGGACCTGACAGCTTCCATGAGGACGAATACCAGATTTACTACAACAACATCAAGGACAACGTGGCGAAAAGAATCGCGGCATATAAGAGATAATACAAAACTAATTAATTTAGACACGCAGATTGCTTTCTATCGTTCTTCTGCGTGTCATTTCTTTCAAAAATCCAACAGTTAAGACACGCAGATTACGTTTTATAGTTCTTCTGCGTGTCATTTCTATCAAAAGCCCCTAGAAACCCCGCCCACACAGCCCCGAAAATGCGATATACTATTACTTGAAGTCCATATAACATGGATCAAAGGAAGTGGAGAAAAGAAAAATGAGAAAAAAGACCTTATTAACAGCGTCAATGCTGATATCAGCCGGCCTGCTCCTCAGTGGATGCGTAGGCAGTGTGCCGCAAAGCTCGAAAGACAGCACACTGCAGAAAGAGAGTACACAGCAGAGTGAGAGCGCCGGGAGTGAGGGCTCCGGGAAAAGTGATTCTGCGGAAAATGCAGACCCTTCAGGACCCAAAACAGACTCGGATTCAGGATCCAAAGCAGACTCAGGCTCACAAGCAACAGATTCAGACTCGACCACACAAGCCGACTTAGAAACCCTCAAAGTCCCCGCCTCAGAAAAAGACCTTTTCACCTTCATGTCAGGCGAATGGGATCTCACAAATCCCGTAACTCATGAGGATTACGCTCATATCGAAATCTCGGACAACGGTTATTTCAAGTACGGCTATACAGACTCTGATGAAAGATGTACCGGAGTGTTTACGCCGGATCACCAGTATATGGGAGAAGAGAACGTGCCTCTGTCATTTGCCCTTAGTGTGTCGGGCCTGGACAAGATGACATTTCCCGACACGGGATATCTTGCTCCTGACGACGGATACGATTCCACATATGCGAAGCTGTATTACGGAAACTGCGACGGAGAAGACTACATATACATGGAGGAGACGGGAAACGGCGATTCCTTCATGAGTTCCGTGCTGTTCCAGGATCCCAAATATCCGGACGAGACATTTTCTCTTGGCTCAAACTCATTTATCATGCACAGAGAGAGCAGCAAGGCTGCTAATGCTTCTGCCGAAACTGATACCTTTTACGCATGGATATGGAAAGCCGACGATAGCGGCATCTGGGCTCAGGAGATGAAGCCCCTTACCTGGGATGATGAAAATGAATACACCGGAAACCCATACACTGCAGCGGCTTTTATGCCAAAGGAAATGGGTTCTAAATATTATAAGTATTCCAACAGTGTCAACAAGAAGCTGCTCCTCAACGAATATAATCTCGAGCTGGATTTCCCGAGATATATGTGCAGGCTGACAGTTAACTCAGACGGCAGTCTCAAGGATATCGAAGAGGTGGATAATGCTTTCTACGGAATGTATGACTTAGGAGACCTGGAGCCGGAAGTAAGCTTCGAGGGAATGACATTCCACTTTAAAAACAAGTTTTATGACCTTTCCAAACTGGGAGCAGGCAATGCCATCCTGGACGTGTTCCACGCATACGGAAAAGAAATCATAGATTGCCATGTAAGTCCGCACATGAGTGAATACTATATATATGACAGATTCCTGGGAGAGCTTTGCCCCGAGACCATACAGGGCACGAATCTTATCTGGCTTGATGATGATTTCACGACTGCCATTTATTCCCAGGGAAATGACGTAAGAGACCTTTGCGGTGATCTCATGTATCATTCGAAATATGATGAGATCCTGGACCTTGCCTTTACAGATGATGGCAAAAAGGTCAAGTGTTCAGCAATGAAATCAGGTGATGATAAAACTTATGAAGAAGTCTTCGAAATGCCCGAAAGACTTGATGGTGCCATGAATGCTTACTGCACGTTTACAGACTCTGGAAGAGCAAGTGATTACAGAAAGTTCATGGAGTATGCTCCTAAAGACGCAGTATTCTTTGTTGCCATTGACCCTCAGGTCTGGACCCGGAATGTTTTTAACATGCAGGAAGTAATCGAAGAAGATGCTTTGAACGATGTCCTGGTTGTTGCATTACAGGATGATACCAAGACTGATGTATATGAGGGTGATAAGCAGCTCACCTATACAAAGTACCTGAACAAGGAGCGATGCGCCATGTACAGGATGACTGTTTCCGAAGGCATGCCCCGTTACACCGTCAAAGTCACCACACAAAATCAGGGAAAAGAGAAAACCATAGAGTGGCCTGTAACAGAATTCAGCGGAAAAACCTACACCCATTGCAAGTTTTTCAGTTGAGGACCACACCCACGTCTCACGAACCCATTCAGTTAAGGACCATGGGGATGGAGTTTATGGTCCATGGACCACGAACCCCGTCCCCCGGGGCCGAGTTCACGGTGACAGGCACCAATGGATGATTGCATATCCGTCCCCGTGTCTCAAATGAGTTTAAAATGGTTCTTTCTGCATTCTATGATTCCGTCATTTTTCATCCGCGTGAGTTCTCTCGACATATTTGTCCGCTCAAGATTCAGATAATCGGCAAGCTGTTGTCTGTCAAAAGGAATATCAAATTCTTTGGAATGTTTCTGAAGTGAAACCGTATTAAGATAGGCCAGTATCCTTCCACGACAGCTTTTTATGGAGGTGTGAAAACTTCTTCCGGACAATGCGAGGTTTTTGCCTGCAGATATCCGAAGGAGATTTTTCAGGAGCTTTTCTTTCCATGCAGTGGGCGGAAGACTGTCCAGGACGTGGGATGTATAAATAAAAAGTATTTCGCAGTCAGCATTGGCTTTTACATCCACAAGCATCACTTCATCCGGAAGCAACGCATAGGTTTCCGCAAAATACTGTCCGGCTCCAACGTGACTCAAGATGGTGCAGTTTCCCCAAATGTCATTACTCTCGATGGTCACACTTCCGGAAAGAACCATTCCCATACGGTCGGTACGTTCTCCGGCCCGCATGATGATATTTCCTTTCTTATAGTTCTTCTCAGTGGCATTTAATGCTGACAGACATTTACTGATCTCACTTTCCGTCATCCCCTGAAACAGAACCTTGTTTTTTAGTTCGTTTATATCCATATAAACCTCACTAAATTTTGAAAAATGTTGCTGAAGCCACATACCCACAAGAGGAAGTATATTATATTGGTACCGTCAAAACAAGGGCACAATGTTTATGTAGCCATGTATCATACAATTTCAAGGTATATTACATCGGCACCGGGAAGAAATAACAGAAGGAGACGAAAGCATTATGATCAGAAAAATAATCCGTATAGATGAAGAAAAGTGTAATGGCTGCGGCCTGTGTGCAAATGCCTGCCATGAAGGAGCCATTGATATAATAGATGGTAAAGCAAAACTGGTAAGAGAGAATTTCTGTGATGGATTCGGAGACTGTCTGCCGGGATGTCCGACAGGGGCGATAACATTTGAGGAACGGGAAGCTCCGGCATATGATAAAGCGGCTGTAAAGAAAGCACAGGAGATGAAAGTGAGAGAGGAAAATATGACGGATCATGAGAAGGTAATGATGAAGGAAATGGCAGAACATGCTGCAGGACACGGATGCCCCGGTTCGAGATTTATGCAGCTTAAACAGGCAGAAGTCGACGAAACCCCGGATTCATCACCTGTATCGTATTCCAAACCTATATCCAGACTCGGACAGTGGCCATGTCAGATCAAGCTTCTCCCAACACAGGCAGAGTTTTATGACGGAGCAAAGCTTCTTATCGCTGCAGACTGCACTGCATATGCATACGCCAACATACACGAAGACTTTATGAAGGGAAAGGTCACACTTATCGGGTGTCCGAAGCTTGATGACATAGATTACTCCGAAAAGCTGACAGAGATCATTTCAAACAATGACATAAAGAATGTAACGATCGTCAGGATGGAGGTTCCCTGCTGCGGTGGTCTGCAAAGGGCAGCAGAGACAGCACTTCGAAACAGTGGCAAGTTTATTCCCTGGCAGGTTGTAACGATTTCAAGAGACGGAAAGATTCTGGAATGATACAAAGACCAAAACCGAGTAACATCGGTCTTTTTTTCATAAGATCAGACGATATTTTATACATGATAGATTTTAGTTTGGGGTATAATTAATGACGGAAACACTATTGTAAAATTCCGGTACTTACAGAGTGAGGGAGTTAACAGATCATGTTGAAAGTCACATATTTTGGAACCACAACTTTATTGTTTGATGATGGGAAAGACCAGATCCTTTTTGATGCACATATCACACGTCCGTCATTGGGCAAATATATAGCAGGAGCTAAGGCAAGCACAAACAGAACCATATGTGATGAGATCATCAGTCTGCACCATATCGACAGACTCCGTGCGGTTTTTATCTCTCACACGCATCATGATCATGTTATGGATGCTCCATATATAGTCCAAAAGTGCGGCGCAAAGATGTACGGAAGTGAATCCGCCAAAAACGTCGCACTGGGAGGAAATGTTACACCTGAGAATATTACCGTGTTCAAACATGGCGATATCTTCGAAATAGGAGACTATAAGATCCGTATATTGAATTCCTTACATTCCAAACCGACAATACTCAATAATGATCTTGGCGAACCGATAAAAGAGCACCTGACACAGCCGGCCGGATTGAGAGACTATAAAGAGGGCGGCTCTTATGATTTTTATATAGAATATAAAGAGAAGAAAATCCTGATCCGTCCAAGTTTCAATTACATAGAAGGACAGCTTGATGATATCCGTGCCGATGTCTTATTTCTTGGAGTTGCGGCCCTGGCAAAAGCGGAGCCGGATATGGAGAAAACATTCTTTAAGGAAACTGTTGAAAAATCCGGAGCTAAACTGGTGATTCCCATTCACTGGGATAATTTCTTCTCCCCGTTAGACTGTCCTATTGAGGGCATGCCACACATAATAGAAAACACCGGTGTGGTCTTCTATAAGGTCGCAAAATATTGTGAATTACATGATGTAAATTTTCTTGTACAGTATCCGCGTACGAGTATTGAGATTTGAAAAGATGGTTGTATGTAGTATGTATTAATAGAGACGGTTCTCTGAGGAGCCGTCTCTGTTTTATAAAATTCCTGATTCTATTTGTCCGATGGAGAAGCCAAACCCATCTCTTTCTGAACCTCAAGCACATAATCCAGTGGGATATCGCAGAAATCGGATATACTGCTCGGAGTTTTACCATTACTAAGCATTTTGGATACTAAATCTTTTTCCTTTTTTTTCATGCCTTCTTTACGACCTTCCTCTCGACCTTCTTCTTTAATCCCTTCTATAAAAGTTTTTTCGTCAAATTCGGTTATACACACGTCCAACACCTCCGATCTGTGAGCGTTTAGGAACTCAGCCAGAATTCCATCCTTGATGCACGAAACTACAGCCGTATCAACAGCTTTTGATATATCATTGGTTTCCGCAATATAATTTCTTATTCTTTCGACAAGAATCATATATTCATCCAAAACCCTACATTTATTTCTGAGGTTCAAGATCTGCATTTCGCCCTGAATCATATGGTCCTTATCCCGGGAGTCAGCAAAAGTTGATTGAGTCTCAAAGAGTTTCTGAGACTCATAAGATGCCTCCTTATATCCATCAGGAGTTCGTAAGGACAAATTATATACGGTTGCTGTCCATTCAAAATCTCCGGATTTGTCGGGATAAATAAAGGAGTCCGACAATCTTAATGTTTTAATGGGAGCCGCATCCTTAGCTCCATTATACAACACCACATACCGCGGTGTTGGAAGCATTATCTGCTTTGTGCCATATATGTTAAGTTTCCTTGATTTAATGTATTTGCTGTAAAGCTTGCCGAAATACATTAATCCGCGCACCGGCATATTCGGGTTGTCTGTACTTTGTTGCTCCCATAATGACAGGTAGCTGTCAAGAATGAATGCCACATCATTCTTCATCTTGATGTAAATGACATCTTCGATAGTAAATAGCTCCAGCTCAGATACATCCTTGTAATCTGAGTCATTTAAAGCATTGTAAAGATCAAGCACATTTTCTTTATATTCTTCCCGTCCGAAAAGCAGACGAAAAAGCCTGTCCTTATACTGAAAGTTAATGTTTATTTCTGTATCCTTCATAGATCCTTTTCCTAGCTAGAGTATAACACTATACTTAGCCGCTTTTAATGAATTTTTGATAAAGTGGGATTGGTTTTGAAATAAAAGACTATTATTTCCTTTGACTCGAGAATCATATCATGGTCTGAGGGAAATGCATATGGTCTATATTTAGACCATATAACCTTATTGACTATTGCTACAATGTCGTATGCATTTTTTATACTCGATATACGTCCTTATCAGAAGATGATACCTTTAAAGAAGGTTTATATTCCTGCGGTTTCGGATGATTAAAAAGTTTTGGTATTACGTTGCAGAAAAATAGCCCACTAAGTTTGTGGGCTATTTTTACAATAATCAATCATGATCCGGAATAAGGTTTTCCATATACCTGCACTTTGGGTACTGGCTGCATCCCCAAAATTGATTGCCCTTGTATTGGGCTTTCATAGCAGTCCTGAGAACCATCTTACTTCCACATCTGGGACAGATCTTTTCTTCTGACTTTGCTTCGATTGGCGCTGGTGTCAGAGTAGGGTCGGGTACTGAAGCTGGAGCAGATGGAGGAGTTGTAACAGGCTCGGGAATCGGCAACGATTGAAACTCAGATTCCATTTCTTTTTTTAGTTCCAGAAACTTCTCCAGGTAATCTTTTCTGTCTTCGTGGTTAAGTGAGAGCAACTTGTTTCCAATACCAAGCATTTCATCATGACTGGATTTAGCGTTGGACTTTAATGTTTTAAGTGTAGTTATTAGCTGGTCAGCACGTATAACTTTTGATTTTACGACTTTCGGAGCAAACCTATCATTAAGAAGTGTCTTTGGGTTAGCAAGTACAACAAGAGATTTGTTGAATTCATTAAACCCATATTCAATTCCAAGTCTTATCACAAAATTCTTTTCAGCAATTTTGCATTTCTTGTAAACCAGCAAATGGCGTTCATTCTGAGTTATGGGACTATAAATCCCTTCTTTATACTTACGACCGTTATATTCCATCGTCCTGATGAAATCACCCTTGTTGTTGATTTCTATATTTCCTAATAGGTTTTTACACTCAATGAATACATTAACATAAGGCGTAATTACGATATAGTCTATCTGTGCTGAGTTTCCGTCCGGGTCAACCAAACAGATGTCATGAAGCACAACAAGATCCATGCCACTATTCTTTAGTTCGAAGAGGATGTTCTCCTCGCCTATGATACCGGCCTTAACGATAGAAATCTCTTTATCTATTTTTTTATATAGCGGTGAGCCCTTCTTGACTGTGGCTTGAAGTTCTTCTAGCTTTGACAGATATTCCTTGGCATCACTAGATTCCTTAAGTATCGTCACCTCTGGTCTTGCAAACAAAGACATCTCGATTCTCCCTTGATTTTGATTATAATATAAGTATAAGTATATCATAGAAACGAATGAATACAGTATCGAGGTAATCAATGACGGATACTACATTAAACTATTATAACAATAATGCAGAGGCCTTTATAAAAGGAACCGTATCTGTTGACTTCAGTGACACACAGGATAAATTCCTGAGCCTGTTATCCGGAAAGAAGATTCTGGATTTTGGCTGCGGTTCCGGCAGGGATACAAAGTATTTCCTGAAAAAAGGCTTTCAAGTAGATGCAATAGATGGGTCCGCAGAGCTTTGTAGAATTGTGAGAGAAAATATCAACATA